>NZ_CAKJTR010000233.1:5341-6534 GCF_917627355.1 Protofrankia sp. Cj3
ACCGGGTTTACCGGGCACCGTCGCAGCACCAGGGGCGGCGAGCCGGGGGCCGGAAGCGGACCATCAACAAAAAGCCGGACAGCCACCGGGCCAGATCTTAGACTGGGAAACAATCTGTCGCCTTTTATCCACTGGAGCTGTCATGAGTGTATCCGGAACGCCTCGCCACATCCTGACCTTCTGCGGCAAGTGCAGCTGCGGCTGCCCGGAGCTGTTCGTCGACCACGAGGCGCCCGCGGAACAGCGGATCGTGCTCACTGACGACTTTGGCCAGCGCATCCAGATGAGCGTCGACCAACTGCGGGTGATCGTCGACGAGGCTCGGTCGGGCCGGATCAGCGCGCTGGTCGACGCGGAACTCGCAGCCCTGGTGGGATGACCATCGCTCCGCTGCGGGACAGGTCGGTGACGCGCGGCCGACGGCCGACGGCCGCCTGACGGCCGCGCCGCGCGGGGACTCCCGCCGACGCTTCTACTACCCTTCATCGAAAGGGTTTCGACGGCGAGGCCCGCGACGCGGTAGGAGCATCAATGACGGCGCTGACGGTGCAGGTACCCGACATCAGCTGCGACCACTGCAAGGCCGCGATCGAAACGGCCGTCAGCCAGGTGCCGGGCGTCAGCGCAGTGTCCGTCGACGTCGCGTCCACCTCGGTCCGCGTGGACCACTCCGCGGCGGTGGATGTGCGTGCCATCGAAGCGGCGATCGTCGACGCAGGTTACACGATCGGAGCGATTGTCGGAGCGTGAGCAGAATGCCGGCCGCGCCTGCCGCTCCACCCGCGGGCGCGACAGCCGGCGCGGCTGTCACCAGCACCGCGCTGGTTGAGCGTGCCGTCCCGGGATGACCTGTGCAGCCTGCGCCCGCCGGGTCGAGAAGGCGTCGAACCGGCGGGCCGGAGCCTGGGCGACGGTCAGCCTGGCGACGCACCGGGCGATGGTGACCTGGAGCGACGGGTGTGGGCCGGGCGCCGAGGTGCTGGCAGCCGCCGTCGAACAGGTCGGAGATTCAGGCCCGGCTCATTCCCGCGGATGTACCGGCCGGCGGCGTGCCGTCGGGAGCTGGCGTGCGCAGCGCACATCGTTGGCGTCAACTCACGCCCGATGGTGATGGTGGCTGGCAAGGCGGCGTTGCAGGTTGGCGTGCCGGAATTCCCACACCGCACCGGCCTGCCGGAGGATTCCCCGGTCGT
>NZ_CAKJTR010000233.1:6887-7985 GCF_917627355.1 Protofrankia sp. Cj3
GGGCGTCGGCGAGGAAGGCCATCAGGCGGAGAGGCTGGTGGCCCCGGCAGGCCAGCCAGAGACGGGCGATGCCCAGACGTCCCCATACCGAGGCGAGCCCGCCCACAAGCCCGACCGCGGCCCCGGCCGCAAGCCCGGCCGCGGCCCCCACCGCGGCCCCGTCCATAAGCCCGGCCGCGAGCCCGAACGCGAGCCCGCCCACGAGCCCGACCACAAGCCCGCCCACGAGCCCGCCTATGAGCCCACTGGCGCGATCGTGAATTAGCACGGCCCCGGGGCCGGCTGCCCGTTGCGTGTCCACAGTGGTATCCATTCCGAGCCCGGCCGCGAGCCCGACCGCGAGCCCGAACCCAAGCCCGGTCGCGACCCCAGCCGCGAGCCCGGCCGCGAGCCCGACTGTGAGCCCACCCACGAGCCCGGCCGCGAACCCGAACGCGAGCCCGCCCACGAGTCCGACCGTGAGTCCGGTCGTGAGCCCGGTCGCGAGATCGGAGAGCCGCGGCCATCGCAGGATGATGTGGCGTGGGGAAGAACTGCCGAGCCCGACCACGAGCCCGAACGCGAGCCCGAACACAAGCCCGCCCGCGAGCCCGGCCACGAGCCCGACCACGAGCCCGAACACAAGCCCGAACACAAGCCCGGCCATGAGCCCGGCCATGAGCCCGACCGTGAGCCTGATGGTGAGTCCAGCTCCGAGCCCGTCCTCCAGCCTGATTGCGAGTCCGGCCCCGAGCCCGGCTCCGAGCCCGTCCGCGAGCCCGGCCGCAGGCCCGAACGCGAGCCCGAACGCGAGCCCGGCCACCAGCCCGACCGTGAGCCCGACCGCGAGGGGCATCACAGCGCGTGGTAGGGCGCGGGGGAGTTCCCACCAGGCAAGGCTGGTGGTGCGGAGACGATGTTCGAGATGGCGGGCCAGAAAGATCAGATAGGGGGTGGCCTGGGCGGCGGTCCACCGGTTCGTGCCCGTGGAGCGGGGCCGGTACACTGCGGCGATGAGACCATCGAACAGATGTTCCTCAACGGCGGCGCGGGTGGGGAATGCGGCGGTGTCGCACAACTCGGCGGGGTCGGGCAGGCCGAGCGTCGAGCTGGCTTGCC
>NZ_CAKJTR010000234.1:0-582 GCF_917627355.1 Protofrankia sp. Cj3
ACAATAGGGTGTGGATCAAGGAGTGGGGTTGGGGTGCGTGCATCGCGAGGCGGCGGAGGGAGCCACCGGAGGTGTTGGGTGGCGACTGACGACAACGCGGCGAGGTGCGTGCCCTGGCCCCGCGACGCCGCGTCCCCTATTGCCGGGCGCTCTAAGCCCATGCCTTCTGCTGACTGCTGCCCTGACGGGCAGCTGCCCGATCCCCAGGACCCAGTCTGACCTGCACCTTGAGTCAGTCTTGAGTACGACTTGAGGAGGCCTTTGCGTGCGCCTGCGCACCATGAGCGCCCGTTGAGAGCGATGTGAGACACCTTGGGCCTGCCCGTCACGACGAACAGCAGCCCGGCCAAAGGGCGCGTGACCATGGTTCCTGTCACGCGCTCGGCGGCTCCCAGGAGACCTCGGGGGATGTCCATGAGCCGACCGATACGCGTCCTGCTCCACGCCAACGATCCGATCACCCGGGCGGGTCTTGCCACGCAGCTCGTGGGCTACCCGGACGTCGATCTCGTCGATTCGGACGCGGACGTGTCCCACGGCGGCACCGGGACGATCGATGTCGCGCTGGCCAGCGTTGACGCC
>NZ_CAKJTR010000234.1:1090-4890 GCF_917627355.1 Protofrankia sp. Cj3
GTGGACAAACAGACTATCGATCTGATCCGCGGCCTGCACTGGGCGGGACGGCCGGTGGTGCTCATCGTGACCGATCTGGGTTCCTCGGATGTCACGGCAGCGGTGGAGGCGGGCGCGACGGGGCTGATCCGGCGAGCTTCCGCCACTCCGGGCCAGCTGCTGTCCGCAATTTGTGGAGCGGTGAACGGTAAGGGCTTCCTGCCACCCGACTTGCTCGGCGGGTTGCTCAACCAGGTGCGCCAGGTCCAGGCTCAGGTGCTCGCGTCACGCGGTCTCACTCTGTCGGGTATCTCCGAACGGGAGCGGGACGTGCTCCGGCTGGTCAGTGAGGGGTGTGACACCCGGGAGATCGGCCGTCAGCTCTCCTATTCGGAACGCACCGTCAAGAACGTTCTTCAGGACGTCACCCGCCGGTACGGCCTGCGTAACCGTTCCCACGCCGTCGCCTACGCGCTGCGTCAGGGCCTGCTGTAGCTCTTCTGCCCTCGACCGGCCGTTCGAGCACGCCCACGCGGCCCATGACCTGGGGCATGTCGCGGTTTGCAACACGATCTGGGAGGAGCCTGGGCCCCGCACGCGCGACGAGCGGGACCGGGCCGAGACCCACGCGCTTGTGACCGGCCAGCTCCTGTGACGAGTGTCGTTCTAGCCGATCGGCCAGGACTTCATCGCCGGACGGTCTGTAAGGACAACCGGGACACTCCCGCGTTGAGCCGGGCGGCTTGGCGGGTCAGGTGGTCGCGCTCGGCGAGGTTGGGGGCCTTGTGGGCAGCCTCGGCGTACAGCCGTGCCGCGGCAGCCAGGTCGCCGTCGCGTTCATGCAGGTACGCGGCGGCGGCGGCGTAGCGAGGCAAGGAGTCGTCCAGCGCCGCGAGTGCTCTCAGCCCGGCGCGTGGTCCGTCGACCTCGCCGACGGCCACCGCCCGGTTGAGCCGAACGACCGGGCTGTCGGTCAGGCGTGTAAGTTCGTCATACCATTCGAGGATCTGTGTCCAGTCGGTGTCCTCGGCGGTGGGCGCGTCCGCGTGGAGCGCCGCGATGGCAGCCTGGGCCTGGAACTCGCCCAGCCGGTCGCGGGCGAGGGCCGCCTGCAGGATCATGACGCCCTCGGCGATCGACGTGGTGTCCCATCGGCTGCGGTCCTGCTCAGCGAGTGGCACCAGGCTGCCGTCGGGCGCGGTCCGGGTGTCGCGCCGGGCGTGGTGGAGCAGCATGAGGGCGAGCAGTCCCGCCACCTCGGGGTGGTCGATCGCTGCCGCGAGCTGCCGGGTGAGCCGGATGGCCTCGGCGGCGAGGTCGACATCGCCGGAGTAGCCCTCGTTGAAGACCAGGTAGAGGACGCGCAGCACGGTGGCGACGTCGCCCGGCTGGTCCAGCCGCACGCCGGAGACGGTGCGTTTGGCCCGGCTGATGCGTTGCGCCATGGTCGTCTCGGGCACCAGGTAGGCATGGGCGATCTGGCGGGTGGTCAGCCCGCCGACAGCGCGCAGGGTGAGCGCGACCGCGGACGACGGCGTCAGCGACGGGTGGGCACACAGGAAGTACAGCAGGAGCGTGTCGTCCACCGCGGGCGTGGACCCGGGCGCCGGCCACTGGTCGACAACGTCTTCGCGCCGACGCCGGGCGGCATCCGCCCGGGTCGCGTCGAGGAACTTGCGCCAGGCCACGGTGACCAGCCAGCCCTTCAGGTCCCGCGGCTGGTCAGCCGGCCAGACGCGGATCGTCTCGACCAGCGCGTCCTGCACGGCGTCCTCGGCCGCCGCGAAATCAGCTCCGCGACGGACGAGGATCCCGAGCACACTCGGCGTGAGGCCCCGGAGCAGAGCCTCGTCCATCTGCGCGGTCACTGCGTGATGGTGGGCGGCGCGGTCAGGAACGGGCGGAGCTCGAGCCACTCGTGGATCGGCTTTCCGCCCGCACCGGGGGCGGCCGACAGCTCGCCGGCCAGCTCGACGGCACGCTCGTAGCTGTCGACGTCGATCACCATCCAACCGGCGATGAGGTCCTTGGTCTCGGCGAACGGGCCGTCGGTGACCGGTGGGCGCCCCTCGCCGTCGTACCGGACGAACGTCCCCGTGGGGGCGAGCGCCTGACCGTCGACGAACTCGCCGGTCCCCTCGAGCCGGGCCGCGAAGTCGCGCATGTACTGCATGTGTGCCGAGATCTCCTGCGGCGTCCACTGGTCCATGGGCACGTCGTTGACCGGAGCCGGAGCGCCGCGGTAGTGCTTGAGCAGCAGGTACTTGGCCATCATGTTCCTCCTCGGTGCTGGTGCGACCCATCGTGGCTACATTCACCGCGGGGACGGAGCCAGTCATGGTTTCTCGACATCACCGTCCAGAAAATTTTTGGCTCTCGCGGATGAGCGGGCGACACGGCCAACCCGGTGGTCGACGTCCAGCCTCCGCTGGCCACGCTGGCACGGGCATTGGCGCTCAGCGACGAGTTGCCCAAGGCGACCGTCCTCGCCGGGAGGATCGCTCTCTGCCTCCGTGACATTGCGGGCACAACGGTGGACTTCGCCGCCGTGACCGTGACGACCAGCCCGATCAGCCGATCTGGGCGCTCGTTGTCGAGCGCGGTCGACTTCTGCGCTGACCTGTTGGACGACGCCTACTCGGGGCGTCCATTCAGGGGTGGGCAGCTGTAGGCCGCTGACCTTGGGGTTTGTGTTGAGGGAACATGTCGTGCTGGTTGCTTGATCGGCGTGGTTGGGCGTGACCGAGCGGGACCAGGCACGGAACCGGCTCGCGGAGCTTGAGCTGGAGGTCGCCGGGCTGCGGCGACGGATGTTGATGGACAGCACGAACTCCTCGACGCCGCCGTCGAAGGAGCTGGTCGGGGCGAGGGAGCGGCGCAAGGCCGAGCGGCTGCTGCCCACGGTGCCCACGGTGCCCACGGGAAAGAAGCAGGGACGGCAGATGTGGATGATCTACGGGAAGCCCGCGATCGACACTTTATGATCATCTTCCGTGACCGCTGGCCGTCCGCCGAGTCCCACTAACTAATCAAACCCGCCGGCAATACCGTTGGCGACGCAGTCCCGGCGTGGTGATGGGCGGGGCTGGTGTGGATGGTCGCGGCGGACAGGCGGCGGATGTGGCGCAGCAGGTGGGCTTCGGCGGCGTGGGCGACGTCGTGGGCGGCGGTCAGCGATAGGTCCGGATCGACGGTGACGTCGGCTTCGGCGCGCAGGGTGTGGCCGATCCAGCGCAGGCGCAGTTCGCGGACGGTTTCGATGCCGTCGGTGTGCAGGAGGGTGGTGGTGGCTTCGGCGACCGTGTCGGGGTCGACGGCGTCCATGAGCCGGGCGCCGACGACGCGGGCTGCGGAGCGTAGGACGCCGAGGATCGCGACGGTGATGGCCAGGCCGATGACGGGGTCGGCCCAATGCCGGCCGAGGGCGACGCCGACAGCGCCGAGGAGGACCGCGAGGCTGGTGAAGCCGTCGGCGCGGGCATGCAGGCCGTCGGCGATGAGAGCGGCGGAGCCGATCCGGTGGCCGACGCGGATGCGGTAGCGGGCAACGATTTCGTTGCCGACGAAGCCGGCAAGCCCTGCGGCGGCGACTACGGCGAGGTGGTGGATGTGCTGGGGGTGCAGCAGGCGGTCGATCGCGGCCCAGGCTGCGAGCACACTCGACAGACTGATCATCGCGAGGACGGCGAGACCAGCGAGGTCCTCGGCACGGCCGTATCCGTAGGTGAACCGGGCGGTGGGCGGGCGGCGGGCGAGAGTGAAGGCGAGGAGCAGCGGGAGGGCGGTGAGGGCGTCGGCGATGTTGTGCAGGGTGTCCCCGA
>NZ_CAKJTR010000234.1:5335-7402 GCF_917627355.1 Protofrankia sp. Cj3
CGTGTGTGTGCCCGCCGTGGCCGTGGCCGTGCGTGGGGGGTTCATGCTCGTGGCCGGTGTCCATCCTCGCGACGATAGGCGAAAACGATCAATGCAGCGTGGCGGCAGCTGCCATCCCGTCGCACCTGCCCCGACGGTGCATCGGCGCCTTCACCGTCGTGATCCGGGAACTGTCCGGCAGCGGCCACGAGGCCGATGGGAGTCCGGTCCGGGGGTAGCTGCCAGGAGAAGGCCCGGAGCGGGGTGCCGGCGTCGGCGTTGGCATCGGGGGCCAGGATAGAAGCGGTGAAGATCTTGAAATGCGGCCGTGAGGAACTCCGCGGCGCAGGGGGCGCGGAACGTCCAGACAGCGATGGCGGTTGTCACGGTCTGCGACAGCAACTGGTGTGGTGTCCCAGGTCCGGTCTGGGACACCAAGGCCGCATAACAGCAAAAGTCGATATTGGCTACCCATGATCGATGTGTTCGGAGGGCCTATGCGGTCAATTTCTGTCTGCCCCTGCCGTACCTTGCCTCTGGCTAATGTTCCGTGATTCCGCCTCTTTACTTTGCGCTGCCAGCATCAACAGCCCACGGCGCCATCAAGGCCGGTCGAACGGAGGATCGCATGACTCGAGAGCTGTCGTCGCCTGGCTATTCGCTGCGAACACCACCCCGCGGCTTCTTCGGAATTTTTTCACCGCAACCCGACCCGCCGGAAGCGGTTCACCAAATTGGACACGCTATAATGTGCGCGATAATGAATGTTTCAGCTGGTAGTTATCTAACGACGTCCAATCCGGCCGCTTTCAAAATGTCAGCAAGCCACACAAGGCCATAAGTCATGACTTTTGACGAATCAGTCAAAATAGACTCTAAATTGGACAGAGATTCACCGAGCTGTCCAATGGATAAATCTGTTGGTTCTGAATAAATATTGTAGAGAGCCTCTTTGGGAATCGACCAAAAATAGTCTTTATCGAAAGATATCTCCGGGCCGACTTCCTGTCGTAGATGATCAATTAGAAGATTGAATACGATTCTGAGTTTCTCAAGCGAGACGGATACTTGCTCACTCATTAGCGCCACCCTCAAGAATTTTGGAAATCTGGAAGCTTATTCAGAACCCCCGGCGCGGATAGTTTAGATCATGTATCGTCGCAGTTTAGGATCTGTAATGAATTAGCAAATGCATCCTCGGGAGCGTCTTCGCAGGTCGCAGGCCTGCAGAAGACTCAAAATGAAAGGGTTATTTCATTACGAATTCTAGGAAACTGTCAAAGATCTTTATCGAGGACTTCTGAATAAGTCTCATGCCGTGGTTTCAGCAAGATCGAAAGGAAGGCGGGTTGTCGGCGTCCCAGGTGTAGCACCAGGTCTGCGGCTACGCCGACAGTTGTTTCTGCTGGCGTAGCGTCACCCGGCCCTGGCCGTCGTGCTCATTGCCCTCGGATTTAGTAATGGTCAATCTTCGGTGAACTTATAGGACTCCTCTCCGATTCTGTCCACTTCGTCCTCTCCGATGACAGCTTCGAGTGCGTCGCCGACCACTCGTCTCAAGCGAGCCAGGCGTCGACCCACGTCATGCTCGACGACATACCCAAAGAGCAGTGCAGGATCCCGATCTCCGTTACCAATCTGGGACCCTATGCGGTCTAGCGCAACCACGAACTCATTCAGGTCGCGGAATGCATCCTTAGCGTCGCCGATGCCGACCGTCACGGCGTCCAGTCTGGGTTCATTCACTAGCGCACTACTTTGATGTCGGTGACTGCGATATCGCCGGTCACGGCCCACTCGTGAATCTTCATTATTGGATTATATTCTTTACTTATTCGATCGGCTGCGACGTCGAAGTCCAGGACGTGTCGACCATGTCCGCGTGAGATTCCAAGGCGCTCCTCTGCATCACGTGGGCTCAACGGCTTGCCCTTGGCGGGGACCAGAAAAATTTTATTTTGATCGCCAGCCTTGACCACTCCAGACGAGAGAATTCCTTCTTTTCCCCTGGCATTGGTGTAGTGCCTCATCCTGAGGACGTCATAGGGGGCGAGGCCGAGGGGGTCGAACCAGGTTAGCGGGTTGGGG
>NZ_CAKJTR010000235.1:0-1789 GCF_917627355.1 Protofrankia sp. Cj3
CTCCACCGGAGCTGGACCTTCTCCGGTTCGGGGAGAACGCGCTCTACGCCTACCGGGACCGGGGTCTCGTGCTGCGGGTGGCACGCCCGGAGAGCCGGGTCGAGCAGGTCGCGCGGACGGTGGAGTTCGTGGTGCGTCTCGCGGCCCGCGGGATGGAGGTAGCCGAGCCTGCCGCCGTCTCGGGTGTCGGTCAGCCGGTTGTCACGTCGACGGATGTCGTGATCTTGTGGGTGTATTACGAGATCGACGCAGGCTGCCGGGTGACACCGCGGGAACTGGGCGGGCTGCTCCGCCACTTTCACGATTGTGCCGCACCGGATGGGGATCGTGTCGGGCCGTGGGAGCCCTTCGCGCTGCTTCGCCCTCGATTGGACGGCGCGCGCCGGGACGGTATCGAACAGAGCCTGATCGACCCCCTTGAGGCGCTTCTCGCGTCGCTGGAATCGCATGTTCCTGACGTGGTGTCCACGCTGGGAACCGGCGTCATCCACGGTGACATGCACTACGGAAATGTCATGTGCCTTCCCGGCCGCAGGCTGCTCCTCATAGATTTCGATCAGATATCTGCCGGTCCGCTTGAGTGGGATCTCGTGCCGAACCTGGTGACCTATCGGCGTTTCGGGATGTCGGACGAGGACTACGCAAGCTTCTCCGCCGCATATGGGTATGATCTCCGCGCGTCGCCGCATGCCGGGACTTTTATCGCGCTGCGGGAGTTGGGAATGGTGACGTGGCTGCTCCAGCAGTACGGGACGAGCGCGAGCCTCGATGCGGAGATTCACCGTCGGATCGATTCCATCAATGATCCTGGCTCGCGTGCGACCGCTTGGCGAGCGTATTGACCTGGCCGGTTCCGCCGTTCGATCCTACGGTGGCACGGTCCGTGCACCGGCTTTCGACTGTCATTGCCACGACCGCTGAGACCGTCGACCTTTTACGGGCGGAAGGCCAGCCGCTCTCTGAGCTTCTCCGGCTCGGGCGGCTGGAACCCTTCTATGTTGCCGCGGCCCGGCAGCTTCCGCGGGTCCTGGCCTGTCGGGATATCGACGCGGATTCCCTGACGTTCCGTAGGGGTGAATCGACAACCGCTACCGTGTGTAGGGCGCGACTGTGGTTATTTGATGCACAGGCGGGGCCGGTCGTGGTCGTGTTTTCCGTTGATGTCGAGTGCGCGCCGACGGTGCTCATCCCGTTCCTCGAGGACTGCTATTATGATCATGTTGCTGTCGGATCTTTTTCGCTGGAACGCTACGTAGCCGAGACGCTCGAAGAGGCTGACGTCCAGACCGTGGAGAGCGCTGGCCTGACGGCGCTTGGCCCGCAGCGGCACCAGATGGTGTTCACGTCCGCGACGCTGCCCGAGGATCCGATCCAACGGATCGTCTACCGGGCGGACCTCGACTGGAATCCTGAGTATTCGTCCATCCGGTTTCCCGCCGGGTTGAACCGGAGACCCGCCAGCGGCGCGGCCGTAGGTGCTTACGTCTGCTATTCGCCCAGCAGGACTATATTGAGAACTGTGCCCTTCTGTCCGCGGTACAGATTGTCGCCGCGACCGGCAAGGTCCGTCAGATTCGCCTGGCTGCCTATGATGCGCTCTTGCGGGTCCGTGACCTTTCCCGTGACCGTGGCGCTCTGAGTATGGCGGAACGCCGCGCGGAACTCGCCAGGATCAATGAGACGATGGCGGAACAGGAATTGCAGCTCACCTTCGGGGTGGAGACGGCGTGCGAGATCGGTATTCTGATTCCGGCGCTGCGTGTGGAGAACTTCCATCGTCAGCTCATCG
>NZ_CAKJTR010000235.1:2114-2609 GCF_917627355.1 Protofrankia sp. Cj3
AGTGCGCGGGGCTTACCGATAATGTGTCCACGGTATCGGCGATGCTGGCCCGTCTGGCGTCGGTCCTGAGTGCCGAACAAGCATCACAGGAATCGATCGATGCCCGAAAGCAGGATCTTCGACGGCTCCGGTACGGAGTGGCGGTCGGCTTCCTGTCCGTCGTCGCCGTGCCGATCGCGATCATTCTGGGGTTCTTCGGTGGTTCATACCGGGAAGTGGATGCTGGGAGATCCATTTTCGACTGGCGACGCTACTACCCGATGTACCTGTCGGTCCTTGGGCTTATTTTCTTTGCTGGCGGAGTTTTTCTGTACCTTTTCTGGCGCGAGCGTCGAGAACTCCGTAGGGTAGCCGGTACGGCGCTCCCTTGACGTGGACGTCAGAATAACCTATCCGGTCGATGGGCGAGGTCAACCGGTCGTAGCGACGCCCGCCTCGTGCTGGGAGCAGGGGGTTGGTAAGCTGATCGCGATCGGGCAGGCTCCTCGCCTGCCC
>NZ_CAKJTR010000235.1:2985-5475 GCF_917627355.1 Protofrankia sp. Cj3
TTCGGGGGGTGCCGGATGACAGACGGATGTATCGTGAGGCGGAGAAGGCCCAGGTAGCGGTGTTCTACCTGGGCCGACGACAACGAGGCGAGGCGCCCTCTGGCGCCGGCAGACCCTGGACGAACTTCCGGCGGCGACCACTTAGGGCCCAGCACGAGGCGGGCGTCGAGTATCGCCTCCACCACTTGATACCGCCGTCGTGTGGAGGTGCCCGGCTGAGCGATAGCCTCGAAGACCCGGAGGGAAGCGTTTTGCAGAATGGGTGGGGGAACCGATGGCTGTGATGCGTTACAAGGACACCGCGTACCCAGTGAACGAGCTGGTCCAGCACGTCAAACGCGGCACCCTCGCCCTGCCGGACATCCAACGGCCGTTCGTCTGGCAGCACACCAAGGTACGGAATCTGCTGGACTCGATGTACCGCGGTTTCCCTGTCGGGAATCTTCTGTTCTGGGAGACAGGGACCGAAGCCGGAGCCCGGCAGATCGGCGAGTCGGGTCGGACCAGTGCTCCTCGCCTGCTGATCGTCGACGGCCAGCAACGGCTGACGTCGTTGTTCGCCGTAATGACCGGGCAGCAGGTGCTCAAGGACGATTTCACGACGACACGCATCCGGATCGCGTTCCGGCCGAGCGACGAGACGTTTGCGGTGACGGATGCGGCGATCGAGAAGGACCCGGAGTACCTCGCCGACGTGAGTGTTCTGTGGAGCCCTGAGGTCAGCAACCGACAGGTGGTCCGGGAGTTCCTGGGCAAGCTGGAACGCAAGCGTGAACTCGACGATGCCGAGCGCGACCGGTTGGACGAGGCGATTGGTCGGTTGATCAATCTGACGAACTACAACTTCCAGGTGGTGGAGTTGTCCGCCGACCTGGACGGTGACGAGGTCGCCGAGATCTTCGTGCGCATCAACAGCGAAGGCGTGACGCTCAACCAGGCCGACTTCATTCTCACTCTGATGTCGGTGTTCTGGGACAAGGGCCGCCGGGACCTGGAGGAGTTCTGTCGCAGTTGCCTGCTTCCGTCGCGGACCGGGGCATCGCCGTTCAACTGGTTCATCGAGCCGAAGCCTGACCAGCTGCTACGCGTCGTCATTGCGGTGGCCCTGCGCCGGGCCACACTCAAGCAGGTCTATACCGTCCTGCGCGGCCGCGAGGCGGAGACCGGCAAGGAATCCCCTGTGCGGCGGGACTCGCAGTTCGCCCAGCTCCAGGCGGCCCAGGAGCACGTTCTCGACCTGACCAACTGGCACGAGTTCCTGGACTGCATCGAGCGTGCCGGCTTCCGCAGCACCAAGATGATCTCCAGTCAGAACGCGCTCATCTTCTCGTACGCGCTGTGGCTGATCGGACGCATCGACTTCGGTGTCCCCATCGACCGTCTCCGCGAGGTGATCGCGCGCTGGTTCTTCATGGCTCACACGACCGGTCGGTATTCGGGTTCGGTGGAAACCCAGGTCGAGCGAGACCTCAGCCGACTGCGCGATCTCTCAGTTGGCGACTCGAACGCTTTTGCGGGCACCCTATCGAAGATCATCGACGATACCTTCACGCAGGACTACTTCACGATCACCCTGCCGAACGAGCTGGCCACGTCGGGGGCGAAGTCCCCAGTACTGCTGGCCTACTTCGCGGCGCTCAACATCCTCGATGCCGACGTACTGCTGTCCACCGGCAAGATCCGGTCCCGGATGGATCCGGCAGTGCTTCGCAAGAAGGGCATCGAACGTCATCACCTGTTCCCACAGAACTACCTGAAGAAGGTCCTCGGCGTCACCGACGCCTCCCGGATCAACCAGGCGGCCAACATGGCCATGGTCGACTGGAATGACAACATCGCTATCCTGGACAAGGCGCCCGACGACTACTGGTCCGGACAGCTTGCCGCGAAAGGCATCGCCCCCGACATCCTCGACCGGCAGGTCGAATGGCATGCACTGCCGACCGCGTGGACCAAGCTCAGCTACGACGAGTTCCTCGCACAACGCAGGGTTCTCATGGCGAAAGTGATCGGGAACGCGTTCGACCTGCTGAGCACGACCAGTTATCGGGCCGACTACCCGCCGAGCCCCCTCCCAGGCGACGCGGAGCGCCGCACGAGCGCGTTCCACGGCATCAAGATCGCCGATCTGTTGGCCGCCGGATTGCTCGCTGCGGGCACGACGCTCACACCGTCGCGGGGCGACGACGTCGTCGCAACAGTCGACGCCGACGGGAACATCGTGGTCGACGACGAGCGCTACGACTCCCCGTCCGGAGCTGCGAAGGCGGCAACCGGCCTTGGTCTCAACGGCTGGGTGTACTGGGTGGCCGACACGGCGCAAGGCGAGTTCACGCTCGCCGAGCTACGGGCAGCATATGCCGGCGACGACCCGTCCTCCGCAAGCTGATAGGCGGCTGCCGATTCGCTCCAAGTGTGTTCGACGACGGAAGGACCGCCGCATACCGTTCCCAACGGGTGACGAAGTACAGGCCTTCGGAAAATTCTTAG
>NZ_CAKJTR010000235.1:5599-6763 GCF_917627355.1 Protofrankia sp. Cj3
AGCGTGTTTCTAAACTGCCACCCCATAGATGATGTTGTAGTTGTGCAAACACGCTCACGTACCCATACGGATAGACACGGCGTGGCACCCCCACACGGCAGCGGACTCCTGGTAAAGCGCGGGTGTCGAATCCAACCGCCCTACCAGGAGCCCGAGCGCCAGTATCGTCTGCGTGCACGTGTGTGTCCTGCCCCGCCCACCCCGAATCCCGTCGGCCGGTGGTCGTAGCACCACACGACGGTTTCTACCCGTCCTCGACGATCACGGATGCGCAGTGGAGGGTGCTCGAACCGCTCCTGCCCGCGCCGGGTAACCGGGCGGGGAAGGGTGGCCGGCCCGAGAAGCACGCTCGACGGCGTGTCCTGGACGCGATCTTCTATCTGGTGCGGGGTGGCTTGGCTTGGCGACAGCTCCCCGTGGAGTTCCCGCCGTGGCGAACGGTGTACGGACTGTTCGTACGGTGGCGGACGGCCGGTAGTTGGCAGGCTATCCACGACGCGCTGCGTGACCGGGTGCGGGTGGCTGCCGGCCGCTCGCCGTTCCCGACGGCAGCGATTATCGATTCACAGTCGCTTAAGGGCGCCGATACTGTGACTAATGGTAGCCGCGGGTATGACGCTGGAAAAAAGATTAATGGGAGAAAACGGCATATAGCGGTGGATACGCTCGGGCTCCTGCTGACCGTAGTGATCACAGCGGCCAGCGTGCAGGACCGTGACGGCGCGCCCCCGCTGCTGGCCCGACTGCGGGAGCGCTTTTCCCCTGGTCAGCGTAGTCTGGGCCGATGGCGGGTATGCCGGCCGGTTAGTCAGGTGGGCCAGGCAGGTGCTGAAACTGACCGTCACCGTCGTCAAGTGCGGCGACGATGTCAGCGGGTTCGTGGTGTTGCCGCGCCGGTGGGTCGTGGAGCGCACTTTCGGTTGGATCATCCGGTATCGGCGGTGTGTTCGTGACTACGAAAGGTTGCCGGTCCAGCACGAGACCATGGTCTACATTGTTATGATCATGCTGATGTCGCGGCGGCTCGCGCAGCGACCGCCCTCGCGGCAGCGCCGGAACCTGGATGCGCGGACCGAGGGAGCCGTCTCCGATGCCGACCCGATCCGGTAGGCAAGCAAGGTCAAAATTAGTTATTAATCTTGATGAGAGTTTCCAAACGCCCTC
>NZ_CAKJTR010000235.1:7429-7933 GCF_917627355.1 Protofrankia sp. Cj3
TTTTCCATCTTCTTCGCGAGCAGGTAGGCGACGCGTTCGGCGTTACGGTCGTAGGGAATCCGCACCAGCATGACGAACCGCGTGCTACGGTCGACCGACGTCGCGATCTGGGACTTGTTTCCCTTCCTGATTATCAGGTCCCCTTTCCAGAACCCGGGCACGGCACGGTCATCGGCTTCCCGCGGCCGTTCGCTGATGTTGACCATGTCGACTTTCTCGTAGACCATCGTTCACCGCGTCAGGAAGCCGTGGCAACGCTTCGAGCTTTCTTTCCTTCGGACGTGCCAGCTTCTCCTCGCGGCGTCGCTGCGCCTCGACCGCACGGTATGCCATCGCGCCGCCGTTACGGTCGATCTCCCGAGATATTGTTGAGTGGTGCCGGCCGAGCAGCTGCCCGATATACCGCGCCGACTTGTGCCGGCTCAGTTCCCGGGAGATAGTCTCCCGCTCCTCGATCTTCAACAACTCGCGCGAAGCCAGCTACCGTCCAGTCTGTCGACACTA
>NZ_CAKJTR010000236.1:0-2262 GCF_917627355.1 Protofrankia sp. Cj3
GAACGGCGAGCAAGGCCGCAGTGCCGTTCGTCGCCCACCGGTATCGGCCAGACCGGACGATGGGAGAGATGTCGTGAGCGCCGCAACAGCACCGGCTCACCGGGACGGCGAACGCGCGGGAGCCGTTTCATGGTGGTTTGTTCTGGCTGTGGGGATTGCCTGGTCTTTGTTCGCCCTGGCGATACTTCAGTTCGAGCTGACAACCGAACGGTCCATCGCGGTATTGCTCGGTGTCGTCCTGTTTGTCAGTGCGGCGAGCGAGCTGCTCGCCACGACCGCGACGGCACGGGGCTGGCGTTGGTCGCACGCCCTGCTCGCGGTGCTTTTTGCCGCTGGTGGTGTGGTCGCGCTGGTTTGGCCTGATCCGACCTTCGCGGTAGTGGCTCGAATCGTGGCCTGGTATCTGCTGGGCAAGGGAATCTTCGATGTCGTGAACGCTTTCGTCGCGCGCCGTGCCGAGCTCCGGGGTGCCGATTTTCGACATTCCGATCTTCGCGCCGCGGACAGTCCTGGGGCGGAAGTCGCGGACCTTCGTGGGGCCGCGCAGTGGTGGATGCCGCTGATTGTCGGCATGTTCGAGATCGGGGTCGCTTTCTGGGCTGTCGGCTACCCGAAGAGCTCCCTTACCCTGCTGGTTCTCTGGGTTGCTCTTGCGGCTCTGGCTACCGGATTGACGAAGATCTGCATGGCGGCCCGGATGCGGGGCGCCCGACGTGATCTTGCTACTGTGGACATGTTTCTCTCTACCGGCTTCGGCGTCCCCGCGGTCACCGAAGCCACCCGCACCCACGCGCGTACCGAGGCGACGGCAGGTGAGGGGCATGGCCAGCGGCGTTTCACCTGATGGCACTGGCACCTCGGAACACCTGAACACCTGAACACCTTGACGGCACGCTGGTGCCCGAAAGGCCGCTAAAAAGCACCTGCCAGCAGGATGAGGAACCCCCCGACGGCGACCAGGGTCGCGACGGCGGCCAGCGCGGCAACGGCTGTGGGTGCCGACATGCCGTCGGCGCCCGTCAGCGCCGCGGTGGCCGCCTGCCGGTAGCGCAGGAGCCCACGCAGCATGATCAATGCTCCGGTGGCCAGCCCGAGAATCCCGGGTAGTACGACAGCCAGGTGGCTCAGCTGTTCCAGATGCTTCGGATGGCCCACGTGACCGCTCTCGTGCACGAGGAACACGCCGACGGCGGCGAAGGACAGGCCGGTGCGCTGCCAAGCGAGGTAGGTGCGCTCGCTCTGCAGCCCCGGGTCGGGGATCTCGCTGGGGTGCCCGAGTCTGGGCTTGGTCACCGGGCGTCACCTCCTGAGTTGTACAAGAGGGACGCCAGAACGATCAGGCTTACTACTGTGATCACGATACCGAGCAGGCGGGGAAACGGGGACGGAGGCAGCGGCTGCCCGAGCCGCAGGGCGCGCTCCACCTCCGCCCAGTGCCGGTAGCTGGTCGCGGAGAGCACAATGCTTGTGACGACGAGCGTGATGCCGAGGACGCGGCGGCTGCCCGGGAAGCCGAAGTCCGGCACGACCTGCACGACCGCGATACCGCCCGCCAGCAGCGCCAGCGCGGTGCGGATCCAGGCGAGAAACGTCCGCTCGTTGGCCAGGGTGAAACGGTAGTCCGGCTCGGAGCCGATCCGGCGGATGTCAGCGGCGTTCGGCCACTGCCGGCGCCAGCGCAACCGCCACGGCTGGTGACCGTCGGAGCGTGCCTGCGCGGAGGTGCGCCCAGTCATTCTCACGAAGGTGACTCCGCGGCACACCCGTCGGGGGTCCGCGGGCGGCCACCCTGACGATCGTCCACCATGGTTTTCGTCCCCGTTCCGGTGCCGTCGGAGAGGTCATCGATGTCGTCAGCCAATGTCCGTCCAGCTCCGAAGAGCATGGCCGACGCCGCCCGGCTGAGGCTGGTGCCAGCGGATCCGATGCCGCTGTCCCTCCATGGAAGTCTGCGGTTTCCCGAGGCCGTCCGCATCCTTTATGGACCGTGGCCAGCGGCACCAGCCCGCCACCGGCCACGGTTGCCGTATGGCCACCCTGACCCTGCCGGGCATCTCTGGCCTCTCATCCGTGCGGCGGGAACCGCCGTGGCCGGCCGTACCGTCGGAATCATCGGACCTGACCGCATCGGTGGCGACGAATGGCGGCGCCTCGATGCCTTCGAGGTCGGCTTTGAGACCGGCGACGCCTTCGAGACCGGCGACGCCTTTGAGGCCGGCGGGCGTATCCCCACCCGGATCAGGTGCGCATGGACCTGCGCTC
>NZ_CAKJTR010000236.1:2903-7072 GCF_917627355.1 Protofrankia sp. Cj3
CACCGGCACCGCGCCGGGGCCAGCTGGGATCACCCTCCTGGCACAACCTCAGGAAGCTACAAAGGGCGATGGCGGATGGTGACGGGTCATGACGGACCGTTTTCGCGATCAGGACCTCCGCCCGGCGGATACGCCCCCCGTGCCTTCGTCACCGTGAGCCGCGGTGGTTTCGCCATCGGTGGCCGGCGGTTCCGGTTTGCCGGCACCAACAACTACTATCTCCACTACAAGAACCATCACATGGCTGACAGCGTGCTCACGGACGCCAGCTTGATCGGGCTGCGGGTGGTGCGCTGCTGGGGTTTCCTCGATGGCGCTCCCGCCGACGGCACCGTGCTACAGCCGGCGCCCTTCAGCTATGACGAGGATGGTTTCGAGCCTTTGGACCACGCCGTCTTCAGGGCTGGTCAGCTTGGGCTTCGCCTGGTGATCGTGCTGACGAACAACTGGCCTGACTTTGGCGGGATCCCGCAGTACGCCACCTGGTTCTCCGCCGAGCATGACGACTTCTTCCGGCGCCGTGACATCAAGAACTGCTATCGGAGCTGGGTACGACATGTGATCGGCCGGCGGAACCGGTACACCGGGATGCGGTACTGTTCCGATCCGACGATCATGACATGGGAGCTGGCCAACGAGCCCCGCTGCCCGTCCGACACATCCGGTGACACATTGCTCGCCTGGGCGGATGAGATGAGCCGTTACGTCAAGGAGCTGGCTCCCCACCAGCTGGTCGCGGTCGGTGATGAGGGCTTCTATGGCCGTGCCCATGAGCCGTGCTACCCATATTCCGATCACGATGGTGTGGTCTGGCAGCGGCTCATCGCGTTGCCCGCGGTCGACTACGGCACGTTTCACCTTTATCCCCAGCAGTGGGGAGATATGCCCCCCGAATGGGGCATTCGGTGGATTTATGACCATATCCGTGACGCTCGTACGGCGAAGAAGCCGGCGGTGCTCGAGGAGTTCGGATGGAGAGCCGACGAGACCGCCCGTGACGCGATCTATCGGGCCTGGACGGACGCGGTTGAGCGGTTCGACGGCGACGGAGACCACTTCTGGCTCCTTACCGGCCGTAATGCGGACGATACACAATATTCTGACTATGATGGTCTTCGGGTGGTCTATCCGTCAACTACCGCAACACTTCTTGCGGGCCACGCCGGACGAATGTGTCCGTCGGTTGGGCATTTTGGACATGGTTCGGCTGGGGGTCATCCCCGGTAACGGGGTGCCAGGACGACTACCGCGACGGCTGTTCACGGCTGGTGTGGAGGCCAATCCGGCGTGTCCGGCCTAAGGGGCGTATTCTCCAAAGACCGTGATTGGTCTCACGTCCGGGGGAGCCAGGTGACGACAATTGATCAGCTGGCCATGTACCGGGAATCCCCGTTATGGACGCACCCCGCCGAGCCCGAAACGGCTCCGCTGGTCCGGCCACGGGAGCGGCAAGGGACATGGCGGCCTGGTTTCGGTGTGTTCCTGTTCGTCTTTTTGATCTTTTCTGTCTTCGGCTGGTGGACGTGGGAACGCGACCCCGCTTTCGGTTTCCTCGGTGGCGTCGCCACTGTGGTCTGGACGTTGCCCGTCACAGGCACCATCCTGGGCCTGTCAGGCGGCCTGCTGGCGATGGCCCGGATCCGGCGGGACCGCGGACTGCCGCCCACCGCGGCCCTGGTGCACGATCTGCTGGTGGTGGTCGTCCCCACCATCGGCCGGCATGACACCTATCCAGCGCTGGCCCGGGTGGTCAGCTCGTTCTGCCGCTATCTGCCGGCCTACTTCCCGAACCTGCGCGTGGACGTGGTCATCGAGGAGGGCTGCGAGGCCCGCGAACAGATCGTCACGATGGCCGCGGGAAGCCGGTGGATCCGTATTGTCACCGTGCCGCGTGATTACCGCACGCCCAACGGGACCCGTTTCAAAGCCCGAGCAAATCACTACGTCAACGAGCTCCGCGGCGCCGAGGGTGAGGCCCGTAGCGACGTGTGGGTGCTGCACATGGATGACGACACCGGCGTCGGCCCCGACACCGCCGAGGCGGTGGCCCGCTTCATCAACGCACAGTGGCTGGCCGGGGAGAACGCGCGGCATCTCGCCCAAGGCGTTCTCAGCTACCCGCGGGAACACGCGGTGAACCCGCTGCTGTGGCTGGCTGACGCCGTTCGCCCCGGTTGCGACATCAGTATGTTCGCGGCCACCACCGGCCGTGGTATGCCGCGCGCCGGGCTCCACGGGGAACTGCTGCTGGTGCGAGCCTCGGTCGAGGCCGAGATCGGCTGGGACTTCGGCCCGCAGTCCATTGTCGAGGACGCTGAATTCGCGTTGCGTTTCTGCGATCGGTATCCCCGGCGCAGCGACTGGTTCCCCGGCCGTTCCTACGGTGCCTCACCGGCGACTGTCGCCGACTTCATTCGCCAGCGCGAACGTTGGGCCTGGGGCTTGTTCATGCTTTCGGCCAAGCGCACCATCCCGCTGCGCCGCCGGTTACTCTTACTGCACAATGTGGTGATATGGGCCTCCGGGCCTATTCAGCATCTTGGTTTGATCATATTGGTCGGTGCTCTTCTCGGTGACACCGACACCTCGCCGGCCAGCGCTGTGGTCCTGCCGATATGGGCACTGAACATGGCTTACAGCGTCTGGTTGTACTGGGAAGGAATGAAGATCAACGCGCTGGCCTCCGAGCGGCTCCGGCGGCTGCGGTGGGAGCTTCCCTGCCTGCTGTTCCTCATACCGGTGTTCTCCCTGCTGGAGGCGGTGGCGGTATTCCGGGGGCTGGTGCGTTTTCTGCGCAACGGCGAATCAACCTTCACTGTGATCGCGAAGCCGATGTGACCGTCGCTGGTAAGGCGCGCTCGGCGGGAGCGCTGCTTGTCATATTGGTCGGGCTCGCCGCGGTGCCTGGCTGCGCATCCGCACCGGCCGATCGTACGCCCTCGTTCCGGCCGGCCGGCCAGGAGCGCACGGCCGGGAACACGGGCGTTCCAGCCGCCGCCCCGGGGCCTCGGATCTCCTTTCCCTGGCGGCCAGGCCGGCCTGAGCTCGGCGTGCAGGTTTATTGGGACGATAATCCCGATGAATCCGCGCAGATGATCGCCCTCAAGGCGCAGCGGGTCACCGACTACGTCGTCGACCTGGATGCCAACGCGATAAGCGTGTCCTTTCCCTTCTTCACGGACACGGTCCGCTCCAGCACGGTGCACGGCGCCCGGGGCACGCCGGCACCGGAACGGCTCGGTATTCTTCTGGACGAGGCGGCGCGGGCGGGGCTACGGGTCACCCTGCGCCCGACCCTCGATGAGAAGTCGCTGGTCGCGGCCAACCCGCGGGATTGGCGGGGTACGCTCAACCCGGTCAGCAGGGATGCCTGGTTCGCCTCCTACCGCGGTTTTCTCGCGCCTTACCTGGCTCTTGCTGAACAACACCACATCAACGCGGTTGTACTCGGCACCGAACTCAACTCACTGGAGGGTGACCCGCGCTGGGAGAAGTTGGCCGCCTATACCCGGACGGTGTTCACCGGCGAGATCGGCTACGCATTCAACTGGGACGTCTTCACGCACACCCGTGCCCGGATGCCGGTGGATCGCGTTGGTGTGGACGCCTACCCGGAGCTTCCGTTGGGTGACACCGCTTCGGTGGCCGAGCTGACCACCGCCTGGGACAGCTGGCTGGGTCAACGGGCGCCGGGCCCCATGCCGCAGGTGATGCTGTATGAGGTGGGGGCCGCCGCGCAGGCCGGCATCTACCGGCATCCGGCCAATCCGCAGATCGACGGTACGCCGGCGGTTCCGGAACTCCAGCAGCGCTGGTTCATCGCGGCCTGCCGGGTGGCGCGGGCGCGGGCCTTGGCCGGTCTCTACTGGTGGCGGGTGGATTTCCATATTGATCCGGCAGCGGTCGACTCGTCCCGGGATCGCCATGAGTCGTTCATCGGCCGCCCGGCCGAGCAGGCGATCCGGGACTGTTTCTCGGCCTGGGGGGAGGGGCACTGAGCACTTTCCCGTCCCGCGCGGTGACGGGCGTGTCCGGGCTGGCCGTGCTTGCGGTGATGCTACAGAGCTCCGGGGGCTTCCGGGCGGAATTACTCGGCGCCGATCTGGTCCTGGCCTGCTCCGGTTACCTGGCGACCAGGGCTCTCCTGACAGCCGCATACTCTCGGCCGG
>NZ_CAKJTR010000237.1:0-6424 GCF_917627355.1 Protofrankia sp. Cj3
GAGGGCTTCGAGCAGGAGCCGGCCGGTGGGCCTGGCCGGGCGGCCGGCGTAGAGGCCGGGGACCTTCCCGGACGGGCCCGCGGTCTGGCGGGCCTGGCGCTCGATCAG
This sequence comes from Protofrankia sp. Cj3, assembly GCF_917627355.1. Taxonomy (NCBI): domain Bacteria; kingdom Bacillati; phylum Actinomycetota; class Actinomycetes; order Frankiales; family Frankiaceae; genus Protofrankia; species Protofrankia sp. Cj3. The sequence goes on from NZ_CAKJTR010000237.1 coordinate 109, forward strand.
GGAGAACAGCAGCAGGGCTAGGCCGACGACGTGGAGCAGGCCATGGATCCGCTGGTTGTTCTCGACGTAGAGCGGGTCGACGGCGAGCGGGCCCTTGAACGCGCTGTAGCGCCGCTCGTGTTCCCAGCGCCACTGGTAGAGCCCGGCGAGTGGGATCGCCCTGGCCTGGTCGGCTTCGAGCATGTTGGTGATCAGGGCGAACAGTTCGTGCGCGCCGTTGCCGTCCCGGTCGGGGATGTCGTACTCGATCACCCGGACATAGCGGGCCTTCGCCCGGTCCAGCGGCCGGCCCTCGGTGGCGGCGGCGAGCAGTGTCTCCCGGGCCTTCCCCCGGACCTTCGAGCTGATCACGACGGAGAGGGAGGAGCCGTCGTCGAGCGGACGCAGCACGGGAAGGCGCAGGTCCGCGCCGACCCGCCACAGCAGCGCCGCGCCGGTGTCCTCGGCGGTGCACCAGTCCTCGAAGCCGTAAAATCCGCGATCGGCGAGCAGGAGCCAGTCGCTCCCGAGCCCGGTGAGCAGCGGGCGGGCCAGAGAGCGCTCACCGGTGCCCTTCCCGGAGCCGCCCGGGCCGACCTCGGCGAGCAGCGGCGCGTGCGACGCGCACTCGTTGATCGTGACAGCGCGGACCTTGGTCACCCCGGCCTCGCCCTCCCCGGTGCCGGGCCGGCCGAACGCGGCGACGTTCTTCTCGGACGCCTCGGCGTCGAAGGTCAGCCCGTCGATGCTCACCACCCGCCACGGCCCGAAGAACGCCCCGGGAGTGTCCTCGGTGGCGACCGGCCGCGCGACCTGGGAGAACGTCTCTTTCAGTGGCGCTGAGGTGAGCCGGGTCCGTGCCTTGCACAGCCCGCCGGCCGTCGGGTCGAAACCCGCGCTCCAGTCCGCGAGCACGCCCGCGAGCAGCAGCGCGACCTCTTCGTAGTCCTCGTCGGCGAACAACGCCAGAGCCATCACGAAGTAGACGACGAACTCCGGGGTGAGTGCGACGTCGGAGCGTTGCGCGGTCTTGCCGCACGCCGCGATGGCCTCGGTGACCGTGTCACGTGGCACGTAGGTCGCGAGCACGCCGAGTGAAATCTGGTCGGCGATGCGCCCTGATGGTGGGACGGGGGCAGCTGGCTCCACAGGCCCAGATCATGGCAGTGGTCAGTCGATCCGCCCAGATCCGACCCGCCGGACATTCAAGATCGACCATGACGATTCAAGATCGAAATAGTGTCAATGGCATTGGGTGTACGTGGTGAGCACCCACGTCAGACGCCGTTCGAAGACAATCAACAGTCTGTCGGTGCATGCGCGGCATGTGCTACCCACCCAGCTGTGCCGTGCCAAAACTCAGTGCGAACCAGTGAACTGAGGTTTTGCTGCCCGATCAGGCAGCTCGCTGGTACTCGCTGATGATGCCCCCAGGACCCTGCGATCCTGGCTGAGGAGAAAGTTCCAGTAGGCGCCCTTGCGGGCGAGCAGGTGGTCGTGGGTGCCTTCTTCGACGATCCGGCCGGAGTCCAGGACGATGACCCGGTCGGCGTGGCTGACGGTGGAGAACCGGTGCGCGACGAGAAGGATCGCCTGGTCGAGGCACCGTTCACGCAACCCATCGAAGACCATCGTTTCGGTGGCCGGGTCGAGGGCTGAGGTGGCTTCATCCAGGAGTAGGACCGGCGCGTTCTTCACCACTGCCCGCGCGATGGCCAGCCGCTGGCGTTGTCCGGCGGACAGCCGTGAACCGCGTGGACCGACAACGGTGTCGTAGCCGTCAGGCAGCTCCATGACAAACGACTCGGCCTGAGCAACCTGCGCGGCCGCTTTGATATCGGCGTCGCTGGCGTTGAGGCGGCCGTAGCGGATGTTGTCGCGTACGCTGGCGTCGAACAGCATCGGTTCGTGCAGTGCCGCGGCGACCTGACGTCGGCAGCTGTCCGGGTCAAACGCGTGGAGCGGATGACCGTCGAGACGCACTTCGCCTTCGTCCGCGTCGTAATAACTCAGCAGCAGGCTGACCACGGTCGTCTTTCCGGCCCCGCTGGCGCCGATCAGGGCGACCGTCTCGCCGGGGCTGATCTGGATGCTGATCTTCTGGAGGACGTCGCGGCCGGGCACGTACGCGAAGGTGACCCGGTCGAACTGCGCCTTGCCGACGACGGGCGGAAGCCAGGGTTGGCCGTGTCTCTCGCGCAGATCGGATGTGTGGTTCCGCTGCCGCGACGGGGTCAGGGCGTGCCGTCCCACCCGCCTGTTGGACGGCCCGATCCCGCTACGACTGTCTCGTCCTGGAGTCTCGGTGATCTCCAGGACGCGGGCGGCGCCGACCAGCGCACGTTGGACCATGGTGGACAGCCTGCTGAGGCCGTGCATCGGGGTGTAAAGGGAGGCGAGGTAACTGATGAAAATGACCAGTGATCCCAGACTCAGGCGGTTGGCGAGTACCTGATGAGCGCCCACCCACACCACCGCGGCGGTACCGGTCGCCGCGACGACGTCCGCCACGAGCGGGTACACGGCCCGTACCCGGACAGCCCTGAGCCGAGCGGACGCGCTGCGGCCCGACGCGTCGGCGAAACGAGATTGTTCGTAGGAGCCGCGTGCGAAGGCTTTGACCAACGCGATAGCTGACAGGCCTTCCTCGGCGGTCGAGATCAACTGGCTGGAGTGTTCCCGGATCTCTTCCTGGGCGCGGCGGCTCCGCCGGGCACCGACGGCGGCGACCACGGCGAGGGCGGGCAGGATACTCAGCCCGACGAGAACGAGGACGGGATCGAGGACGATGAGCAGGCTCAGAAAGAGCAGGATGGTGACCGTGTACCCGACCAGATCGGTCAGGCCGGTGACCAGCAGATCCTCGATGGCGGCGGTGTCCCCGGACAGTCGGGTGAGCAGGTCGCCCAACCGCTGCTGGTGAAAGTACCGCAGGGACTGGCCCTGGAGGCTCTCGTAGGTGCGGACTCGGAGGTCCCGGACGACGTGTGTGCCGACCCTGCCGCTGACCTGCTCGGTAGCAGCCGACAACAGCGCTCGCGCCACCGCGACAGCCACGAAGCCGACCGCGACCAGTGGGACAAGTTCCGCGTGGTGATGGTGAAGCACGTCATCAATGAGGACCTTGAGCAGCCAGATGCGGCCAGCCATGAACAGCGGCCCGGCGGCACTGGTCGTCAGGATCAGAAACAGCCGTGCCCGATATGGCCGCAACATCGGCAGGAGCCGTCGGTAGACAGCGAGATCATTTTTAATCATGGGTGAGGGGTGCTCCGAGGCGACCAGCCGCGCTCGGCAGGCCACCTCGGAACTGACTTGATCAGTATTCGCCCTGGAACTCGCCCTCCTGGTGGACGTCAGCGCCCGTGTCGGGCTCGTTCGACGACTCCTCGGGCTCGTTCGGCTCCAGGCCAGTCACGTTTTCAGCCACGATGTCACCTCCCCTCGTTGCAGGCAGACGCGACAGTATGGGCTGCTTCCTGAGAGGCACCTGAGGGTTCCTGAGAGGGAACGGAGTCCCGAACAGGCGGGCGGGTCAGGCCTACTGCCGCGGGCGGCCCGCAGGAAGAGGGCCGGCTGGCATTTCCACGACGAAGCGGGCACCCGGCTGGTTGTCCTCGATGTGGACCCGTCCTCCCGAGGCCACGGTCACGTCGCGCACGATCGCGAGGCCCAGTCCGCAACCGCCGGCGTCCCGGTCGCGGGCGTCGTCAAGCCGGGCGAAACGGTCGAAGATCCGCTGTCGGTGCGCCTCGGGCACACCCGCGCCGTCGTCGGCGACGACGAGCCGTGCGACGCCGTTCGCTTCCACCACGCTGACCTCGATGCAGGTGGTGGCATGCCGCAAGGCGTTGTCCAGCAGGTTGCGTACCACCCGTGACAGCGCTTCGCCGTCCGCGATGACCCGTGCGGCTGAGACACCCCGCTGGTCCACCTCGACGCCACGAGGTTGACGCAGACGACGGACTTCCCGGAACACGACCTCGTCGAGGTCGACCTGTTCACGTCGGAGGCGGGGCCGGGCGTCCAGGCGAGCGAGCCAGACGAGGTCGTCGACAAGGTGTGACAGCCGCTGGGCGTCGTCGGTGAGGTCTGGCAGGGTTACTGTCCAGTCCGCGCCGTCGGGATAACGCGCGGCCACCTCGAGTTGCGCCAGGATGGCTGAGAGCGGACTGCGCAGCTCGTGCGCTGCATCGGCGACGAAGTCCTTCTGCCGTTGCGCGGAGCTCTCGAGCCGGGCCAGCATGTCGTTGAGGGTACTGGCCAACCGCGCCAGTTCGTCCTGCGATCGGGGCACGTCAAGCCGGCGCTGTAGACCGGTCGCCGTGATGTCCGCGGCCTGTTGCCGCAACCGTTCGACCGGACGGAGCGCGCGACCCGCCAACAACCAGGTCACCATGCCGAGCAGAGCGACGACAACGGGGATGCCGACCGCGAGCTCACCGGTCAGCTGACTGACGCCGCGGTCAACCGGGCCGAGCGGGACACCCACGTAGACCGTGGCGGTTCCCGCGCGCGCCGTGACGACCCGGAACGCCCCATTGTCGCCGAGCGGCAGCCCGTGAACAGTGCGGGCCGGTAGCGCTCCGGGCGCCGGGGTGGGCAGGGTCAGTAAGAGTGGCTCCCCTTCGAGGTTTACCGAGCTGGCGATGAGGTGACCCGAGAAGTCGACGACCTGTACGGCTATGTCCCCCTCGCTCTGCGCCGACAGGAGGGTGGCGACGGATCCGTTCTCGACACCGGTGCCGATGTCGTGGGCCCGCTGGCGGGCAGTGGCATCAAGACCGGCAACAAGACTGGCTCGTAACTGGACGACGAGCAGCACCGACGCCATAGCCATGCCGATGGCGATGGCGACCGTTGCCATAATCGTGAGCTTTGTGCGTAGCGAGCGGCGTGGCAGCCAGAACCGCAACGACGTGATCATCAGCCGCCGTCATCGCGCAGTCGGTAACCGGCGCCACGCACCGTCTCGATGCAGCGTCGTCCGAACGGGGCGTCGAGCTTGCGGCGCAGGTACCTGATGTATACCTCGACGATGTTGGGGTCACCATCGAAGTTCTCGTCCCACACATGCTCTAAAATTTCCGTTTTGCTGACGACGGCGCCGCGGTGGCGAAGCAGATACTCAAGCAGGGCGAACTCGCGCGCCGTGAGGCTCACGTCCTCGCCGCTGCGGTGACACCGCCGAGCGGCCGGGTCGAGCAGCAGGTCGCCGGCAGTCAGAACGCTCGGTCGAGGCGCGTTCCCGCGGCGCAACAACGCACGTATCCGCGCGACGAGCACGACGTAGGAGAAGGGCTTGGTCAGGTAGTCGTCGGCGCCCAGATCGAGCGCGTCGGCAATATCGTGCTCGCCGTCCTTCGCGGTGAGCATCAGCACCGGCGTCCACACCCCGGCAGCGCGCATTCGCCTGAGCAGTTCGTAGCCGGACAGCTTCGGCAACATCAGGTCCAGCACGACCATGTCGTACGGCCACTCGGTCGCCCGCCACAAGCCCTCCGGGCCGTCGTGGGCCACATCCACCGCGAAACCCTCGGTAAGCAGGCCACGCGCGACAGCGGCGGCCAGAGTCCTCTCGTCCTCGACGATCAGTACGCGCATATGGCGCTCCTCGGCCCTGCGACCCCGTGGCCCACGATAGGCAGACATAGCTGAGGGCAGACTGAGAAGGATCAATGGGGCGGGTCGCCAACGCCACCGTCGCTACTTGGGGTCACCGAGATAAGCCAGAAAGGGGTCCCAGGAGCAGCGGCTGAGAAAACAAGCGGTTACGCCGGGTGGTGCCGCCTCGGGCTCAGGCGCGCGGTAGAGGGTGGAACGGGTGACGGAGAACAGCTCCTTGGCTGCGTGGTCGGCCGGGGCGTGCCGGGCATCCGCCAGCTGACGGATCTTCTTCTCCTCGGGCGTGTCCCACGGCACCCGCGCAGACAGAAACATCGGCATGACGCGCTCCTTTCCCGCGCGACCCGTACCCCATCAACCGGGCCTGCCCTCGACAGAGCCGGGCAGTTCACCGCATCGTTCGACGCGGTCCTCGCTGACGCCGGCATCTCCGCGGTCACGATTCCACCCCGAAGTCCCCGGGCGAACGCCTATGCGGAACGGTTCGTGCTGACCGCCCGGACCGAGGTCACCGACCGGATACCGATTTTCGGTGAGCGGCATCTGCGTGCTGTCTTGGCCGGGTACGCGGCCCACTACAACGGACGACGACCTCACCGCGGCTGCTGCCTTCAGCCACCACGGCCTGACCATCCGATCGCCGACGTCACGACGGAATGGATCAAGCGCAGGCCTGTCCTCGGTGGTCTGATCAACGAATACGAACGAGCCG
>NZ_CAKJTR010000238.1:0-6413 GCF_917627355.1 Protofrankia sp. Cj3
CGCCCCAGCCGGTGTTCCGCCACGGCGAGACCCGCTCGTCGTGGTTCCACAGCCGGGCCAGGGTGTCGCGGTGCTTCTCGGCGCTGGTCCGCGCCCGCCCCTTGTCCTCGGGCATCGGGACGTGGGCGTCGAGGAACGCCGCCCACTGCCGGTCCGAGACGTCGAGCGCGCACAGCTCGGCGACCTCGGCGGCGAAGTCGTCGGCGATCGTGTGCACGATCGCGAGTGCCCCCCGGGCCTTGGCGAGCCGAAGGTGCGACTTGGCGGAGTGCTTGACCTTGGTCTGCTGTCCCTGTTCCCGCAGGCCGGCGGCCATCGTGTTGTCGCACACGACGTTGGTGACGATCCGTTTGTAGGTCGTGGACAGCGACCCGTCGAAGCTGGTGGTGGCCAGTAGGTTCGGGCGGAACGCGACGCCCTCCGGGGTCGTGATCGTGTCGGGGACCTCCACCGACACCCACGCCACTGCACCGTCGCGCAGCAGACCGGCCGAGCCGATCGCGAGATCGTCGTCGAGGAGCTGCCCGACGTTGTCGACCAGCCACTGCTGGTAGGGGTGCGGCTGGTAGCCGTCGCTGAACAGCCCCATCACGCTGCCGGTGTCCGACCGCACGATCGCCTTGCGGTCCGGGACGACGTCCAAGCCGCCGGTGACGGGCGACTCGACGTAGATCGGCAGTTCGAGGGCCTGCCAGCCGAACAGCCGACGCTCGACGTCCTGCGCAGGGATCGGCCCCGGGTAGTGGTTGGCCTCGCCCTGCTGCTGGTCGGCGCGGTAGTGCCAGGCATGGCCACGCTTGTCGGTGAACCCGATCAGCGTGTTGCTGTTCAGCCAGGCCAGGGTTTCCTTCGACATTCGGGCTCCTTTCATCGAGCGACCGGGGTGGGCGCCGATGTGCATGTTTGCCGCCGGACACCGTCCGGCGGCAAACATGCGGGAGGGCTACGGAGTGGGCGTGCGGGCGGGGCGCAGCGCCGCGCGGGCCTCGGCGAGCGAAGCCCATGGGCGGACCTGGTTGTGGCCCGGGTAGGTGTGCGCGCGGGCGATCGCGACCGCACGGTCCGTGTCGAGCACCGACGCGTCGACCAGGCTGGTGATCTTCCACGCGGTGGTGGCGAGGCGGACGGGCCGGCCGCCGGGCCACATTTCCTCGTAGGCGCGTACTTTGCCGTCGTGGGTGATCGAGCGGATCACGATCAGGTCGACGGTGACGGCGTCCGGGCCTCCGCCGGTCAGCGGCTCCCGATGCGGGGAGACGAACAGCGCGACGTTGCCCCGGCGGGCTCGCGCGCCGTTCGCCAGCGGCAGTGCCTCGACCCGGCTCACGGCGCGTCCCCGGGCAGGGGCAGCCAGGCGGTGGCCGGGGACGGGTCCTCCCGCTCGGCGGCGATCAGGTCCCGGATATGCATCGTCAGGTAGTCGGCGGAGCTCTCCCGTAGGAACGGGTTGTCGGCCCAGACGATCGACCCGGCCAGCGCGGTCGTCTCGGCCACCACGCCGCCGAGCACGTCCGTGCTGTACCGGCGGTCGCAGTGCGGGCACTGGACGACCGTCACCAGCAGGTAGGCCGACCACGTCCCGTCCGCGAAGTGCGCCCGTTCCTCGGCGATCACATCGAGATCGCCAATTGGGGACAGGTAGTAGTCGTGGTCATCGTCGATGTAAACCCCGATCCGAACGGTGGGGTCCGCGAGCACGCCGAGCATGGCACCACCTCAGAAAGATCAGCAGAGAGCAGAGAGAAAGGCGCACGCGCACGCTGGCTATGCGCCGGTCAGCCGCGCCCAGATGTCGCGGCACTCGGCATCGCTGAACCCACGGGGATGCGCGGAGGTCTCCCGCATCTCGCCGGTGTAGTAGTCCAGCGTGACCGTGCCGCCCCACCAGCAGTGCGGCCCGGGAAAGTCCGGGCCGCCCGACGGTTCTGTGACCGCCAAGTCCTTCAGGATGGCTACGGCAAGATCCACGGCGCCGAGCCCGTCCGCGCGATCGAAGTCGTCGGGTTCGCAGTCGAGATCCTCGGACCGTTCGCCGTGCGGGTAGATGTCTCCGTCGTGGACCTCGTGGTCGTAGTAGTCGCGATGGTGGACACACAGATGCCGGCCGGTCACAGGACTCGCACCACCCAGCCGTCGCAGTCCTCCTCGACCCCGGAGATCTCCAAGAGGATGTCGCCGTAGACGATCGCCTGTTCGTGCAGCCGGTCCCCTTCCGGGCCGTAGCCGCGGTCCCACAGGCCGGTACCCTGCCGCTGCCGAGACAGGACCCAGTCCTGGCCCAGCGACTCGGGCACGGGAGCACGATCGCCCAGACGCTCGACCAGCAACGACAGATCGGCGGCGCCCTCCAGGAAGTCACGGATCTCGCTGCCGGGATCGCCGCGCAGATACTCGGTCTCTGTTCCATCGAAACCACTGCCGTACAGATTCGTGGTCTCGTCTGGCGACCATTCGACCATCGCCGATTCGATCAGTTCGCGCCACACTCCCCGCTCAAAGCGGCGCACGAACTCCTCAGACAGAACTTCACAGGTCACAGGCCCTCCCTCAACATGACGGTCGACACGTTTTGGATGCACGGCCGGTAGGCACCTAACGCCACCAGATCAACAGGTCGCCGTGAATCCCCCGCGCCTTGAGTAGGAACGGTTCATCCATCCACTCCAGGCTGAACTTGTAGATCTTGCAGTCACAGCCGTGGTAAATCGACGCCAGACGATCCAGCAGCATCAGGAAGTGATCCAGGCCGCGCCGCTGGACAATCGCGAACGCACGCTCACGATCGGCAAGAATGTCAAACACAGACCAACCCTTCGTTAGGACAGCCGGATACACGCTCGCCAGGCTGGTTCGAGTGTTTTCACCCTCTACCTTGTTACGCGCCCGGAAGCGTCCCGACCGTCCGGCCGGAAACACGCTCACCAGGCAGGTTCGGGCGTTTCCACCCTCTACCTTGTTACGCGCCCGGAAGCGTCCCGACCGTCCGGCCGAAAAGGTGGCCAAGAAACGCGGAGAGGGCACCGGGAGAATCTCCCGATGCCCTCTCCGCGAGGACAGATGGAACGTCAGTCTTCCGTGCCGTCCCGCGTGGCACGGAAGGTGATCATTTCCCGCACGGAATCCGCTCGTTCGGACAGTTCCCGAAACTCCGCTAGGGCAGCGTCACGGGTACGGATCACGGCACGGCGGGAACCGAAGGCGCCCCCGTGGCGCTTCTGTGCCACGTTGGAAAGGACGCCCGCGCGCCCGAGGTCATCGGCCTTGTTTCCTTCGTTGAGCACGTCCGCGAGAACCGGGAACTCCGTGCCGTCACCGAACGCGAACCGCCAGATGACCTCACTGTTGGCGGCAAGGTGCGTCGCGACGGCTACGAACTCCATGCGGGAAACGGCCTTCATCTGCTGTGCCCCGGGGGTCGCGTCGATCTCGTCAGGCTTCTTGTCGATCTGGTATCCGTTGCGTCGGGCAGCGTCCCGCATGGCGATGTACTGGATGCTGTCACGTGTGGCAACGAAGGTTCCGCCTTGCTTCGTGACGTAGAGCCAGGAATCCGGTTCCCGCGTGGCCACGGAGTAGGTCACAGGCTCAAACTTTCGGATGATCTTCCCAAGCAGTTGGGCGAACAGCAATACGGCGTCCTGCGTGATGTCGTCGCTCACGTCCGCCGTGCCGTACCCACGTCCTGTGTAGGTCGCGTTTCCGTCCATCCGCTTACGCGAGTGGACCGCGTCCAGGACACGGCAGAACTTGCGAGCCTTGGTCTGAATCGTGCCCCAGTCGTCCGCCGTCACTCTCGCCATGTCTTCCGGCTGGACTCTCGCGCCGGGAAGAGCGGACGGCGTGTCAGAAGAAAAGGCGTCATTGGTCACGAGATCTCTCCTCTACGTTTGGGGAACTCCGGGGGGTGTCGTCCATCTCCCGGTGCCGATATCTAATTCTCCGCCTATGCGCATTCGAATACAACCCCAATCATCCATCAATTAATGATTCTTTGGGTGACGATTGCAATGGTGAAATCGACGGCCAGAAAAGCGAACGCAATACGCGAGAACCAGAAAGGGAAAAGAGGAGAGTCAAAAAGCAAAAGACAAAAAGTCAAGGACTGCGAAAGAAACACAATGGGCACAGTGCCACCAGGCATACGGGACGCACACCGCCCACCGAGGCACCAGCGCCAACCCACCAGTCCCGCATCGACTATCAGCTCGTTGCCTCGCTATTAGGTCGCGGAGTGCTTGGGTGGGCGGCACACCTCGACCGACCTGCGCCAGCAGCGTTCCGTACGCCCACCCGCCTTTACTGGAGTGCCGGTGGGGGGTCCCGTGGGCGGACCGGCGGGGTGTAGGGATCGCGGATAGATGGGCAATCGGCCTCGTAGTTGAGCACTACATGAGCAGCGGGCCGCAAGCTATTTGAGCAGTCACCCTCAGTGAGGCGCTGGGGGTGTGGGGCGTGGCGACCGCCGTGATGATGGCGGTGCGGTCAGGTGAAGATCCGGTCAAGGTGGTGGTCAAGCAGGGATTCGATGACACCCGCGAAGATCATGCGCTCCGAGGCGCACCCGATCGACGAGGATTGGGTGCGCAGGGCAAGCGAGTATGCACGCCTTCCAGCGCCGCGAGCTGGTGGTCGGCGGGCGGTGTTGCCGTGACGGCGACGAAGTCGATGTCACTGGCGCCGGGACGAAAATCGTCCAGGGCTGCGGACCCGACCACATACCAGCCTTCCACGAGACCGGGAGCCGCGGCATCGATGGCCCGCGCTGTCGCCTTACCGCAATCAGACCAGCCCGCTCACCAGCACGCATGCAGGCAAGGAGCCGATCCGGGTTGATGCTGATGACGTCGGCCGGGTCTACTTCCAGGACCCGGCCGACCAGCGCTGGCACGTGCTGCGCTGGGAGCATGCTGACGCGCTCGTCGGGCCGTTCAGCGCGGACGCGCTCGCCTACGCCCGCCAGCCCGCCACCGCGACCGACCGGTTCCCCGACACCCGCCGGACGCCGGGCCCAGCTGTTGGAAGGCTGGGACGCGCCGAAACGGCCTCGTAGGCCAGCGGTCCGGCTCCTCACCATCGACGTGGCGGCCGGACCGCTGGCGTGAGCCGCCACTGACGATCACCCGCGACGAGATTCAGGCCGTGACCCGGGTGAGTGTGACCTTCGAGGCCGTCGACGGGTCGAACGCCAGCATCAGCGTGTTGCCCGAGCATGAGTACGCCATCGAGGTAAACGTGGCTGTCTGCGGGAACCTGTCCACTTCCTGGCCGTCAACGAGGACTACGGACTCGGCCTTGTCCTCGCCCTTGGTAAAGCTGATGCTGCCCGCGTCGACGGTGTAGGCGAAGGTGTCGGCTCCGGAGTCCTGCTGTACCACGGCGCGGCCGTCGACCGTCGTGCCGCTGACCACGTCGTGCATCTCGAACGCGCCGGTGCCATCACTGACGAAGTGCATATTGGCGCCGCCCTCGACATGAGTGATCGGTACCTTCGTCCCGTCCTTGAGCTCGATGTCCGGCCCCATCGCACTGCTGGGCAACGCCCACAACCCCGGCAGGCACTTGTCCGCGATCGGTGCCGCCGTCACAGAGCGCGCCGACGTGCTGCTCGTCGGCGGCAGTGTGGCCGCCTGGGAGCCGGCGTGTGGCACAAGCTGCAGGATGCCGATGACAACGCCGGCGACGGCCGCGGCGATTCCCACAATCGTGCCGGTCCTGGCCAAACCGCCGTGCCCATCCTCGCCTGCCACAGACCCCCCCGTCAGACCTCGCTGATGCGGCGACTATTTCAGAGGCTCGACGAACCTGGCAATGCGGTCATTCGTGCGCTGGTCGGGTGTCGCGAGGGGAAGGTCGGGTGTCGCGAGGGGAAGCGAGCAACCTCCTCGATGACTCCCAACACGCGGCTACGCTCAGTAGCCGAACGGGGTCATCGATCACACGAGACTTCGCGGCGACCGCTCATCTATCCCGAACCGACGGCCCATGATGCTGCTCAGATAGGGGCGGACTCCCAGGACCGACTGCTCATTCTCAACCGATCCCTACACGGGGGAGCTGTTCGGAAACCCTATTCGAATCGGTTTTCATTGAAATTCTGATACCGGCAACAGGAACAATACGTTCGCCAGTAGCCGTATGGGGAGATCGCTACCCGCCAACTTCCTGCGTTCTTTGGTACCGGGCAGACCCAGCGCGTCATGGAATACACAGGCCCTCCTCATCGTTAGAGATTCTGCGACATTTTCTATGTCGTAGGAAGGGTGACCTCCATGTATCATCTTCCCGGGCTGAGTCACCGAGCGACGGCTGTGGTCATCGAACGCGCCGAGCAGGCTTTCCCTGACTGGGACAAACCGGTCGGCCGGCCCAAGACCCTGTCGCTTCTCCAGGCCCTGAAATTGACGGTATGCCGG
>NZ_CAKJTR010000239.1:0-5450 GCF_917627355.1 Protofrankia sp. Cj3
GCCGGCGTTCCGGCTGCGGGTCGGACCGCTGGCAGGATCAAGCGGCGCGGTCCGCTTCACCGTCGCCCCCTGGGAACCGCTGGTCCGACTGCGGGACGCCGTGGACGACGTGTCCTCCGCCTGCGGCCTGCCCGCCGCCAGGCAGCGTTTTCGTCCGCACGTCGGTATCGCCTACTGCAACCGCGGCACGCCCGCGGGGCCGATCATCCGGCGGGTCGCGGGGCTGCGTGACCTGCCCCCGGCCGAGGTCTCCGTGGTAGATCTTCGGCTGGTGCGGCTGTACCGCGACGGCCGCACCTACCAGTGGGACACCGTGACCGTCGTCCCTCTGAGCGCCTAACACGTCTCCTCTGGTCGCCCGGGTCGGACGGCGCGGGGTTGCAACGGGGAGGCGGGCGGGTGGTTCAGGGCCGGGTGAGAGCCAGCCGAGCGAGGCCGACCAGCCTCGGCGATCCTCGGCCGGACCACGCCCCTGGGTGGGTCGAGCTCGACAAGGTGTGGGAGATCGTGCGGGACGGCCGCGGCCCGACAGCCCTCGGCTGGATCGTGGTGGAATTGAGCTGGCGCCGTCGATTTACGGCTGGAGTCGCCGGGGAGCAACGACAGCGGCGACGGCCATCGCCGCATGGTCGCTGAGGCCCTCGTGGCGGGGGGCGTGGACGTAGTCGCATCGGGTCAGGTCGAGCCGGTCGTGGGTGAGGAAGGTGTGGTCGAAGCGGTAGCCGTTGCCGCCGCGGCCGTACCAGCTGTGGCCCGGGGTGGCAGGGTGCAGGGTGCGGTAGGCGTCGGTGAGGCCGGTGTCAGTGAAGGAGCGGTAGAAGTCGTATTCCCAGCGGCCGAAGACCGGGTAGTGCGGGACGTGGCCGGGTTCGACGACGTTGAGGTCGCCGGTGACCACGACCGGCCCGTCGAAGCCGGCAAGGACGCCGGGCAGGGCCCGGGTGACCGCGTGTTGGAAGGCGCGCTTGTTCTCGTTGCGGCGTGTGGCCGGCCCGCGGGACGGGACGTAGAGGCCGACCAGACGTAGCCGCTGTCCACCGATCCGCAGGTCAACGGCGGGCGCGCGGTGGGCAAGGACGTCGATGCCGGTCGGCACGGGTTCGAGGGGTGCGCTGCGGGAGGCGATGACCGTGCGGTAGTCGGGCACGTCCGGCCGCGGGGCGTGGACGTGGGTATAGCCGTGCTGGGCGAGCGCGTCGACGAGCGCGTGGCCGCCGGGTCCGTGGCCGACCTCGGTGAGCACGACGACGTCCGCGTCGGTCTGCTGTCCGAGCCAGGCGGCTTGGCGGCGGGCCCGGTCGGGTGCGGCGTGCTGGGCGTTGAACGTGACCAGCCGCAGCTCGGCCGTGGCCGCGAGAATCGCCGTGGTCGGGCTCGGGAACAGGGACTGCTGCGGGTTCATACGGGCGGGGCCGTTTCGTCGCCGAAGACCTCGCCGGCGGCGTCGAGATCCTGCTGGAGCTGGCCGAGGGTGGCCCGGACGAAGCTGAGGTCGTCGGCGGACAGGGGTGTGTCGAGGGCGGTGAGGTTCTCGCGGACCTGGTCGGGGGTGGTGAAGCCGACGAGGACGGCCGTGTTGCCGGCGCGCTGGAGGCTGTAGGCCAGCGCCACCCTGGCCAGATCCTGGGTCGTGGAACCGAACCGGTCGCGCAGGGGCGCGAGCCCGCGGTCGACGACCGCGAGTGCGTCAGGGGTGTACCAGCGTTTGCGTTGCCGGTGGTCCCCGTCGCCGAAACGGGGCGGCCGCTGCGGGTCGTATTTGCCGGTGAGCAGGCCTTGGCCAAGTGGCTTGTTGATCAGGATGCTGGTGTGGTGGTCGGCAGCGAGGGTGAAGATGTCCGGCTGGCCGGCGGGCGGCGGTGGGGTCAGCGGGTTGTGGCGGACGGCGAGATAGTCGGGACGGATGCGGTCGAACAGGGCCCGGAACCGGGCGTGTTTGTCCGGCCGGGCGGATCGTGGCTGGGTGAGCCGGTGAGGGGCGTAGCGGTGCGGGCCGCGCATACCGATACAGCGCACCAGGCCCTGGCGTTGGAACTCGCGCATCTGGGCGATCGCGTCGTCGAGGTAGCGGTCGTCGGGGCCGAACTCGCTGGTGTGGAAGAAGTAGACGTCGAGCCGGTCGGTGCGCAGGTTTTCCAGGGTGGTCTCCAGCTGGCGGCGCATCGCGGCCGGCAGGTAGGCGTGGGCGGCGGTGCCGGCGAAGTAGCCGATCTTGGACGACAGCACGAGACTGCCTCGGTCGACCTGCTCGACTAGGCGGCCGAGGAGGCGTTCGGAGTGGCCGTGGCCATAGACGTCGGCGGTGTCGAACAGGTTCGCTCCCAGCGTGTAGGCGGCTTCCAGTCCTGCGAGGGAGGCGGCGTCGTTGGCGGTGGACCAGCCCATCGGCAGGCCCAGGTTGTGGTCTGGGCCGCCGATGGCCCAGCAGCCGACGCCGATCGGGTGGACCGTCAGCCCACCCGCGAGCGTCCTAGCTGCCAGAAGACTCGTTGCCGTCATCTTGTCCACCTCGTTGTCCGCCGACGATTGCTGGACGGGCCTGTGCACGGGCGCTGCTGGCTGTGACGTTAAGGTCACCGCCATGACGACTCCGGACCCCGCCACCTTGCTGGACCTGGATGCGATCAGGGCGAAGGGATGGGCCGACCGTAGCGACTTCCCCGACGCCGAGTTCGACTGTGCCGAGGCGTTCTACGCGGCGATGCGCGCCCACGACGCGCGGCTGCACGCGGTGCGCGCGCAGGCATCGGAGCTCATCGAGCGCTGGACCGGGCATCGGCCGCGGGATGTCGGTTCGTTCGGCACCCGGTTGAACCTGGAGACCTCGGATCTGGACCTGGGAATCGGCTACCCAGTGGACCGCCGTGCCGAGCTGATGGCCACGCTCGACGGGAACGCTCGCTTCGTCGGCGAGCGCTACACCAGCTTCTCCACCACCCGGCTGGTGTTCGCGTTCACCGCGGACGACGTGGAGATCGACCTGAGCGCGCTCACGGTGGACGACTTCGCGGTCGCCTGCCGGATGCTCGACCAGATCGACGAGGCGATGAGCCACGACGAGCGGGTCTGCCACACCTGGGTCAAGCACCTGCTGCGCGAGACCGGCCGGCTGGAGGACTACGCGGCGTGGAAGCTGGTGACCTACGCCCGGTTCTGCCCGGAGTTCAACTGGGTGCCGATCCCGGAGAAGACCGGCAGCTGACCGGCTGCGGGTCCGCGGGTCAGCTCGCACAGGAGTCCGCCGCGTTGATCAGCATCCAGCCGCTGGCCGCCGACCATCGCCGGTACTCAGCGGTGAGCAGCTCCGCGTGCTCACGGTCGAGGGCGAGTAGCAGGTCGTGCACAGTGGTCGCGAGCACACCCCGCAGCAGGGCGAGACGCTTCTCGACCCGCTGCCAGATCCGGGCACCCAGGACCGCCTCAGCCGCCGGATCGTGGCAGAGAGGCTGGGTGTCGACTTCGGTGATCAGCTCGCCGAGCACCGCGTAGCTGGCGTCCTTGAGCACGCCGCGGGCCTCACGTACCAGGCAGCGTGGGTCGCCGTCGAGGACCTTCTCCAGCGACTTGAAGGTGTAGTCGAGGGCGAAGTGCCGGTCGACCCAGCGCTGCGCCCAGCCTGCGGCGGCCCCGATCCGCCAGTCGGCGTAGCGGGCCTCGACCCGGCCCATCGACGGCGTGACTACCCCGGCAAGGCCGGCGTGCTGGACCCGGCGGGTGTAGGCGGCGCCGATCAAACATTCCATGCTGACCAGCAGGTAGGAGATGGCCTGGTAGAACGGCTGGCCCGTACCCGCCGTCGCGACGAACTGCACGTCGCGGACCCCGTGCACGACCTCGGCGGGCGAAAGATCGGGTTGCGGGGTCAGGAGCAGGTCGGTGCGACCCTGGAACGCGTGGGTGGCCTTCAGCTCGTCGAGGGTCATCAGCGGGTCGAAGGTGATGTAGGTGAACCGGGTCGAGACGCCAAGTGCGGACAGAGTCCGGACCGCCAGCAGGTTCTGCTCGCCCGTGGTGTTCTTCGCGAACCGGCCGAGGATGCTGTCGACGCCGGACTCGACGCCGAACAGCATCCGCCGCAGGCCCCGGGCGACCAGCGCGCGCCACATCTCGGCGCGTTCGACGTGCCAGCCGAGGCCGCGGTCGGGATCGACGACCTGGTCGACGCGGCAGCTGGACTCCCAGCCGAAGCCCGCCTGGTGCAGCAGACTGGCCAGCTCCAACGCCCTGCCCGTGGCGTCGGAGCCGCGGCCGAGGAACTCCTCGTCGACCAGGTACACCGTCCGGGACACCTGCGGGTAGCGGTCGAAGACCGCCGTCAGCTCGCCCAGCAGCCACGGCAGCTGGCCCGTACCGGCACCGGCCCAGCTGCCCTTGTGGTCGCGGGGGCAGAACGAGCAGTAGCTGGTGCAGCCGCGGCTGGTCTCCAGCTGCGCGACGCCGTGGTGGGTGAACGTCGTTGGCAGCAGGTCGAGTTCGGGGACGACGTCGGCCGTGACGTCGCGGGTGACGGGCTTCGCGGTCCGCCGCCGTCCGACCGCCAGTCCGCCCCCGCGTGGTGCTCCCATATATCCCAGGCCGGGGACCTCGTCGAGGGTGCGGTCGCCGTGCCAGTGCGCAAGCAGCGCGCTGATCGTGGGCTCCCCGCTCGCTCGGGCGACCAGCAGCGATGGGAACCGGTCCAGGAGGACCCTTTCGACCCGTGCGGTGAGGCTGCCGCCGACGATGACCAGCGGCGGATCATCCTGGGCGTAGACCGATTCCAGCAGCTGGACCAGCAGGTCGTACTGGCCAAACGTCGCCGACACCCCGAGAACGTCGGGCCGGTCCGCCTCGATTCGGGCGGCCAGCCCGTCGAAGGTGAGCCCGAGTTGCATGTCGGCCAGGGACACTGTGCCCAGCAGCGTCTCGCGGGCCGCGCGTGCCACCGTGCTGATTCCCAGCGGAAACCGCGGCAGCGGGAACGTCTCCGGGTGATACAGCGCGGCCAGCAGCACGCCGGGCCGCGACAGCCGCTCGACGCCCGGCTCGTCCACGTCGGCCAGCGACAGCCAGGACGCTGGCTCGTCGAGCACCACTGTGTCCCGTGTCCACGCCGGCCAGGCCCGTGAACCGTGCGGTTGACCGGACAGGTCCGCCACCACCCACCGGCCCTCCGTTCGCTCGATGAAGACCAGACGGCGGTCGAGCGCTCCCGCGACCCGAACCCGTTTCACCTCGCCGGCGCACTGCCGCTCGACCCAACTGCGAAGCCCGAGGGGGTCAAGCAGCAGCTCGCTGTGATCGGGTGGGCCCGCAGCCGGACTGGCGCCGGCGAGGCGTACAGCGGTGACCAGACGGGTGAGAGGCTCAGGGGGATGCTCCACGGCGATGCCTTCCGGACGGACGGTGCTCCACCGCCATACGGCTGGCCCCGGATCGGACCGGCTTCGGCGGTGTGCGTATAGCACCTG
>NZ_CAKJTR010000239.1:5743-6624 GCF_917627355.1 Protofrankia sp. Cj3
CAGCCGAGGCGGGCGCACTTGTGCGGTTCGGCGTTGACCGGCTCGCCCTCCCACGACTGCGCGTGGAAGAACAGCCCGAGCCGGCCCTCGCCGTGCTCGTTGCGGAAGTGCACGGTCGAGGCGAGCGACAGCGCCCGACGGTCCAGGTGAAGGCCGATCTCCTCGCGAGCCTCGCGGCAGATCGCGCTCGCGGCGTCCTCGTCATCTTCCAGCTTCCCTGAGGTTCAGTCGGCAAGGAGGTTGTCGTCTACCAGGTCGCGTGCTTCTCAATCAACGGGCGGAGCGCGGAGGGCGACGGACCTTGCCCTGGGCGAGTGCATCCAGCCGCGTCCCGAGCGACATGTCTCCCACCCAGCGGTCTGTTGATCGCTAAGCGGCGTTCCTGCTGCCGGGCTTCGGCCACGACCGCTCCCGGCCGCCGTCTCGTTGCTGTAGGGAAGAGACTTGCCAGGGCGTCAACCAGTCGTCGTTGACGTCATGCTCCTGCTCGCCACGACGAGGCGGTCCCGCTCGCTCTGCGGGCAGGCAGAAGACGCCGGCATCTGGGCCGCTGGCTTGCAAGGCGTCCCATCAGCGGCGATGTACCGTGACCAGGCAAGCCACGAGTATCCGCTGGTACGGATGGACCTAGACATGATCACCATCAGGGTGGAAACTGCCACACCATGGGCTCCACCTCGCACGGCGCCGCTCCGAGCGCAGTGGGTTACCAGCACCAAACCTGGTGGGCGCTGTCCGAACTGCTACAGCCCGGAGCCAGCCGTCCCGACGCAGCGATCACACTTACAGTGAAGTTGTTCGGAAACCATATTCCATAAAATTGTGTTGATTTTCTTCTCGAATTCGGCAAGCTCTTTCTTCGGTTTCTTCTTGACGGGCAT
>NZ_CAKJTR010000240.1:0-1053 GCF_917627355.1 Protofrankia sp. Cj3
GACTCGACTTCGCGGAGGCGTTTCCGCGCCTGCCGGGAATCGGCGAGCGCACGCTTCAGATACTCGCGGAGCTTCTCTTCATTCGCCATTCTGGAACAGCTCCCTCATGAATTTTCTTCGTCAGCTCGGCGACCTTTGGCGCTGTCGTCCATGAGCGCGAAGAGCTCGTCGTCGGTCGCCGCATCGAGGTCGATCCCGCCGTCACCGGAGGAGGCGCTCCCGTTGTTCCTGCTGCCTTCCCATCGATCGATCAGCGCACGCAGCCGGGAGATGGCCTCGCCGCGGTCGGCCTCGTCGGTGCTCCCGGCCGCCAGCGACGCCTCCAGCTGATCAAGGGCGGCCAGCGGCGAAGGAACGGATGCCGCAGCGTCCAGGGCCAGTTGTGATCGCAGGTATTCGGCGATCGCGGTGGGCGTCGGGTAGTCGAAAACAAGGGTGGCGGGTAGTTGCAGCCCCGAGGCCGCGTTCAGCCGGTTCCGGAGGTCGACCGCGGTCAGCGAGGTCAGCCCGAGCTCCCGGAACGCCCGGTCCGGGTCGATCTCGGTCGCGCCGTCATGGCCCAGGACCGCGGCGGTCTCCGCGCGGACGGCCGCGAGCAGGACCTCGTCGCGTTCGGCCGCTGTCAGGCTCGCCAGCAGCTGGAGCAGCGGCGGTCCGGACAGCGGCGATGGTTCGTCCCCGGCCGGTGCCACGTCCGCGCCCAGCACCGCGCGGGCGGACCTCTCGCCGGCAAAGGAGCGCGCGATGTCGAGCCAGTACCGCCGATGCTGGAAGGCATAGGTGGGTAGTTCCACCCGGCGGGGGCTGCGGCCGCTGAACACCGCTGCCCAGTTGACCGAAGCCCCGCGTGCGTGCACCTCACCGAGGGAAATGAGGAACCGTTCGAGTCCGCCCTCGTCGCGGCGCAGTGACCCGGTGACCACCGCCGTGGGCCTCCCCGCGGTGTCGAGGATCTCCTGGATGCTGAAGTTGAGCAGCGGGTGCGGGCTGACCTCGATGAACACGTCATGGCCCCGGTCGATCAGCGTCCGGGCCGCTGTTTCGAAGCGAACC
>NZ_CAKJTR010000240.1:1399-6629 GCF_917627355.1 Protofrankia sp. Cj3
CCTCCCAGGGGGCGATCCGGGCGCCCACCTCGTCGCCGGGCAGCGCGACCGCGGCCATGCTGCCGTGATCGACCAGGGCGAGGGAGATCTGGCTGCGTAGGGCGATGATCCGGGCGGAGTCCTCCAGCGACAGCGCGCCGGCGATGTAGGCCGCGGCGATCTCGCCCTGGCTCTGCCCCACCACAGCGGCGGGTTCGACGCCGAACGAACGCCACAGTTCGGCCAGGGAGATGAGCATCGCCCACAGCACCGGTTGGACGACGTCCACCCGGTCCAGCGACGGTGCCCCGGCCGTCTGGCGCAGGACGTCCAGCAGCGACCAGTCCACGAACGGCGCCAATGCCTCCGCGCAGGCCGTGATCTGCTCGGCGAACCTCGGCGCGCGGTCCAGCAGCTCGGCCGCCATGCCGGCCCACTGGGAACCCTGACCGGGAAAGACGAACACGATCTTCCCCGCGGTGTCGGCGGTTCCCCGCGCCAGGTTCGACGCGGACTCGCCGCGGGCCAGCGCGCCGAGACCGGCAAGGAACTCCGCCCGGTCACGGCCGATGACGACGGCCCGTTCCTCGAAGGCCGCGCGGGTCGTCGCCAGCGAGTAGGCGACATCGGCCGGGACGAGTTCGCCGTCCTGCTCAACGAGTGCGGCCAGCCGTCCCGCCTGGGCCCGAAGCGCTTCGGGTGTCCTAGCAGAGATCAGCCACGGCAGGGCCGCCGGCGCGGGCGTCACCGTGCTGGCTACCGGTTCTGGTGTTTCGACCGCCGGGGCCTGCTCCAGGATGACGTGCGCGTTCGTGCCGCTGACCCCGAAGGAGGACACTCCGGCTCGCCGAGGCCGGCCGGTCCGCGGCCACGGCCGCGCGTCGGTCAACACCTGTACGGCGCCGGCTGACCAGTCGATGTACGGGGAGGGCTCGTCGACGTGCAGGGTCTGGGGGAGCACGCCGTGCCGCATCGCCTCCACCATTTTGATCACGCCGGCCGCGCCGGCGGCGGCCTGCGCGTGGGCGATGTTCGACTTGAGCGATCCCAGCCACAGTGGCTGGTCGCCGGGCCGGTCCTGGCCGTAGGTGGCCAGCAACGCCTGTGCCTCGATCGGGTCGCCCAGCCGGGTGCCGGTCCCGTGCGCCTCGACCGCGTCCACCTGGGCGCCGGAAAGCCCGGCGTTGGCCAGCGCCTGGCGGATGACGCGCTGCTGGGACGGGCCGTTCGGCGCGGTCAGCCCGTTGGACGCGCCATCGGAGTTGACCGCCGAGCCCCGGACCACCGCCAGCACCCGGTGGCCGAGGCGGCGGGCATCGGAGAGCCGTTCCAGGAGCAGCAGGCCCACCCCCTCGCCCCAGCCAACGCCGTCGGCCGCGGCGGCGAACGCCTTGCTCCGGCCGTCCGGTGACAGGGCACGCTGCCGCGAGAGCTCCACCCAGGCGGCTGGTGAGGACATCACCGTCACACCACCTGCCAGCGCGAGGTCGGACTCGCCCGTGCGCAGCGACTGCGCAGCCAGGTGCAGGGCCACCAACGACGAGGAGCAGGCCGTGTCCACGGTCACCGCCGGGCCCTCGAAGCCGAACGTGTAGGAGATCCGGCCCGACGCGACACTGCCCGAACTGCCGTTGCCGAGGAATCCCTCAAGCGCGGCGGGCGCCTCATCCAGCCGCGGGGCATAGTCGTGGTACATGACACCGGCGAAGACCCCGGTCCTGCTCCCGCGCAGCGAGGATGGGTCGATACCGGCCCGCTCGAGCACCTCCCAGGTGGTTTCCAGTAACAGGCGCTGTTGCGGGTCGGTCGCCAATGCCTCGCGTGGGGAGATCTCGAAGAATCCGGCGTCGAAATCCCCGGCGCCGTGCAGGAAGCCGCCGTGCCGCGTGTAGGACGTGCCGGTGTGGTCCGGGTCCGGGTCGAACAGTTCCTCGATGTCCCAGCCCCGGTCGGTCGGGAAAGCCGAGACCGCGTCCCCGCCGGCCGCGACCAGCCGCCACAACGCCTCCGGCGAGTCCACCCCGCCGGGAAAGCGGCAGGCCATCCCCACGATCGCGATCTGCTCGTCCGACCCGGGCCCGGACGCGGCGGCCACGGCGGCCACCTGCGACGCGCCATGGGCACCCAGCAGTTCCGATCGCAGGTAGGTGATGACCGCCGCCGACGTTGGATAGTCGAAGGTGAGGGTGGACGGCAGCCGCAGCCCGGTGGCGGCGCCCAGGCGGTTACGGAGTTCGATCGCGGTGAGGGAGTCGAGCCCGAGGTCGGAGAACGCGCGTTCCGCGCTGAGCGCCCGCGTGTCCGCGTGTCCGAGAACAGCGGCCACCTCGGTGCGTACGAGGCCGAGGAGGAAGGCGTCCCGTTCGGATTCCGGAAGGCCGGCGAGGCGTTGCGCGACCGACGACGATCCGGTGACGGCCACCCCGGCCTGGGCGGTCCGCCGCGCGGGCCGGACCAGTCCACGCAGGAGCGGAGCCACCGTCCGCGTCGCCGCGCGAGCGCGCAGGCCCGCGAGGTCGAGCGGGGCCGGCGCCAGGAGCGCGTGGTCGAGGCGCAACGCGGCGTCGAACAGCTCCAGGCCCTCGGCGGAGGACAACGGCTTGATCCCGGCGCGGGCGATCCGGTCGTGGTCACTTTCGGTGAGGTCGCCGGTGATCCCGCTGGCGTTGCCCCACAGGCCCCAGGCGAGCGAGACAGCGGGCAGCCCACCCGCGCGGCGGTAGGCGGCCAGCGCGTCCAGGAACGTGTTGGCCGCGGCGTAGTTCCCCTGGCCTGGGCTGCCGAGAATCCCGGCGGCAGAGGAGAACAGCACGAACGCGGCGAGATCGCTGCCGGCGGTGAGTTCGTGCAGGTTCCAGGCCGCGTCGACCTTGGGGCGCAGTACCCCGTCCACCCGTTGTGGGGTCAGCGATTCGACGACACCGTCGTCGATCACGCCAGCGGTGTGGATGACCGCGGTCAGGGGATGGCCGGCGGGGATCGTGGCGAGGATGCCGGTGAGGGATGCGCGGTCGGCGGCGTCGCCGGCGCGGATGGTGACTGCCGCGCCGAGCCCGGTGAGTTCGGCGTGCAGCTCGCCGGCACCGGGGGCGTCGGCACCCCGTCTGCTGGTCAGAAGCAGATGACGGACACCGTGCTCGGTGACCAGATGCCGCGCGAGCGCGGCGCCCAGCGCCCCGGTACCACCGGTGATCAGTACCGTGCCCGTGGGCTCCCAGGGCGTCCCGTCGAGGTGCTCGCTGCCAGGGTCACCACTGTCGTCGGTGTGGTGACTGTCGCTCTTGGCGGTGGCTGCGGTGGTGGCGCTGAGGGCGGGTACCCGGGCCAGCCGCGGCACGTGCACGGCGCCAGCGCGGACCGCGAGCTGTGGTTCGTCGCTGTCGCCGGCCGTGGCCAGCGCGGCCGGTAGCGCTCGGATGGACCGCTCGTCATCGTCGATGTCGAGCAGGATGATCCGGCCAGGATGTTCGGACTGGGCCGAACGGACCAGGCCCCAGACGGGGGCGGCCGCGAGATCGGGCGTCTCGTTGCCGACGGCTACCGCGCGGTTGGTGACGACGACGAGGCGCGACGACTCACGGCCGGGGTGAGCGAGCCATTCCTGTACCCGGGCGAGCACCTGGTGCGTCGTAGCGTGCGCCGCCCGCGCGACATCCGGGCTTTCGACATTGTCTGGGCGCGACGGCGGGAGGCCCGATACGAAGACCAGCGCGGGTGCGGGTTCAGCCGGCTCCAAAGCCGCAGCGAGGCCGGCGAGGACCCTCGTCTCGGCACCGGCGTCCCGTAGCACAGTGCGCAGCGCCTGTGCATCGTCTTCGACGACAGCCCACACCGGCCGCAACGGTTGGGCGGCCACGGCCACGGCCACGGCCACCGTCGCCCAGTCGAGGCGGAACAGCGAGTCCTGACGTGCCGTGCGCGCGGCGCCCAGCTGGCCGGCTGAGACAGGCCGTGACAGCAACGACCCGATGGAGATCACCGGTGCGCCGGTTCCGTCGGCCGCCTGAACGGAGAAGGCCTCGGAACCGGCGTCGGACAGCCGTACCCGCAACGCCGACGCGCCGGAGGAGTACAGGCGCACATCCGTCCATGCGAACGGCAGCCGACTGGATCCCGCCGGAGTGTCATGCGATCCGGCGGCGGCGGCGTGCAGGGCGGCGTCGAGCAGTGCCGGATGCACGCCGAAGGAGGCGGCGTCAGCCTGCAGCTCGTCGGGAAGAGCGACCTCGGCGAAGATTTCCCGGTCGCGTCGCCACGCGGCGCGCAGCCCCTGGAACAGCGGCCCGTACGGCAGGCCCGCCGTTGCCAGATTCTGGTAGATCTCCCCGACGTCGACCGGGTCCGCGCCCTGCGGAGGCCATTCATTCAGAGCGGAGGATGCCTCTGCCGCGCCGGTGCCGAGGAACCCACCGGCGTGCCGGGTCCAGTCGGTGTCCGCGGTGGCGTCCTGCGGCCGCGAGTACACGGTGACCGGGCGTCGGCCCGCCTGCTGCTCCGGCGCTCCCACGGCCACCTGCACCTGCACCCCGCCGTGTTCCGGCAGGATCAGCGGCGATTCGATGATCAGCTCTTCCAGGGTGTCGTAGCTGACCTCGTCACCGGCGCGGATCGCCAGTTCTACGAATGCCGTACCTGGAACCACGACCGCCCCGTGCACAACATGATCAGCCAGCCATGGATGTGTCCGCAGCGACAGGCGTCCCGTGAACAGGAACCCGTCGACGTCGGCCAGAGCTACCGCCGCGCCGAGCAGCGGATGCCCAGCCGGCCCCAGACCGAACGCGGAGAGGTCCCCGGTCGCCGGTGACGGGTCGATCCAGAACCGCTGGCGCTGGAAGGCGTACGTCGGCAGTTCCACCCGCCGCGGGTTCAGGCTGGAGAACAGCGCGTGCCAGTCCACGGCGATGCCGTGGGCGAAGGCGTGGGCCAGCGCGGTGAGGAGCGTGCCGGGTTCCGGGCGGCCGCGGTGCAGTACCGGCGCGAGCACCGGCGCCGCGGCGTCGGTACCGCCGGATTGTCCGGCGAGTGTTTCCCGCGCCATGGCGGTGAGTACGCCGTCCGGGCCGAGTTCGAGGTATGTGGTGACACCGGCGGTTTCCAGCTGGCGGACGACGTCGGCGAACCGGACCGTGTGACGGACGTGGCGCACCCAGTATTCGGCGCTGCCGAGCTCCTCGGGGCCGGCGATGCCACCGGTCAGGTTGGAGACGACCGGTATCCGCGGTGGATGGTAGGAAAGCCCTTCGGCTAC
>NZ_CAKJTR010000241.1:0-2404 GCF_917627355.1 Protofrankia sp. Cj3
TTGCGACGGGCTGACCGGCCTGCCCGACGCGGTCGCGCAGGTCTGGCCCCAGACGGTCGTGCAGACCTGCATCGTGCACCTTCTGCGCAACTCGTTCCGGTATGCGAGCAAGAAGGACTGGCCCGCGCTCGCGAAGGACCTCAAGCCTGTGTACACGGCGCCGACCGAGGCGGCCGCGCTCGACCGGTTCGCCGAGTTCTCGGGCGTCTGGGAGAAGAAGTACCCCGGGATCATCCGCCTGTGGGAGAACGCGTGGTCCGAGTTCGTCCCGTTCCTGCGCTTCGATACCGAGATCAGGACCGTGATCTGCTCGACCAACGCGATCGAGAGCCTGAACGCACGGTTCCGCCGCTCCGTGAAGGCCCGCGGCCACTTCCCGAACGAGCAGGCCGCCCTCAAGCACCTCTACCTGACCGTCATCAGCCTCGACCCCACCGGACAAGGCCGGCAGAAGTGGATGATCCGCTGGAAGGCGCCGCTGAACGCCTTCGATCTGGCCTTCGATGGACGTCTGTCCGCCGGCCGCACATAGCCGTCACCCCCGGTGACCGCCGTAGTGGTCTCCACGTAGCACCAACATCAACCGTTACACCGGAAAGTTGACAGGAGGGCGAGACGCCGTGCTGATCACTATGGGTGCAGGAAAATGGACTGGGTGTCCCGGTCAGCCGCTGGGTCTGCGATGCCGATGAGCTCGTTTTGACAGGATGGCGATGGGGGCCGGTCAGGGAACTACGGATTGGTGCCCGAGCGGCGGCCCGCTGCCCGGAGCCCGCGTGTCAGACTCTGCCTCCTCCCTTGGCCCCTCCGGGCCGCCCGCTGGACACGGACGTGTCACGCGGAAGGGAGAACAGCATGTCCCGGCAGGATGTCAAGGACGAGGTCATCCATCTACGGTCCGCCGGGGTGGACCTGGGCAAACGGTTCCTCCTCGCCTGCGCGCGCATGCCGAGCCCGACTCGGCCGGGGAACTGGACGTTGGAGACCGAACGATTCGGCACCACCCGCACCGAGGTGCTGCGGCTGTTGGCCTGGCTGCAGGAACACCGGGTTGAGGTAGTGGTCATCGAAGCCACCTCCGTAATCAGGCGTCGTCAGGGGACCGTCCGCGACGGCGGGTGACGGACCGGTTTGTCCGTTCCTTCCGCCGTGGCGGACGGATTATCTGGAGACCGTCCGCCACGGGGACAGCCGAGCGGACAGCGTGTCTGGTGCCCGCCGCTCCTCGATGCTGCTTTTGTTCCTCCCGTGGCGTACGCGTACGTGACAGTGTGACCTGCGGAAACGCCAATTTCGATCTTGAAAACTACAGATAACGCCAGACTACTGGCGCTCGGTCTACTACACCCTGCAGCCGCATCTGAACCTGATGCTGGTCAATCCCGCCCACCTCAAAGGCATTCGCGGCCGCAAGACCGGCCCGAGCAACGCGGCGTTCCTCGCCCGGGCCGGCGCCTCCGGCCTGGTCATGGCCTCCTTCGTGCCGGCCCGCGAGATCCGGGAACTACGGGATCTGACCCGCCGCCGGACCGAGATCGTCCGCGCGGTAGGGCGAGAAGCCCAGCGGCTGGAGAAGGAACTGGAAGACACCGGCATGAAGCTCACTTCGGTGATCAGCGATGTCACCGGGGTCACCGGCCGCGCGATCCTCACCGCTGTGCTCGGCGGGGAACGGGACCCCAACCGTCTGGCCGACCTCGCGTGCGGCAAGGCGCGTCCGAAGATTCCCGCCTTGGTCGAGGCGCTGGACGGCGAGTTCACCGACCACCACGCCTTCATGGTTCGCCACTACCTGGACGAGATCGATCGTCTCCGCGGCATCGCTGCCGCGTTCGACGCGCGGGTCACCGCCATGCTAACCGATCACCAGCAGGACCTGGACAACCTCGACACCATCCCGGGAATCGGCCGCCTCGCTGCCGAGATCATCATCGCTGAGACCGGCGGCGACATGGCCCCGTTCGCGACCGCCGGCCACCTCGTTTCCTGGATCGGTGTCTGCCCGGGACAGAACGAATCAGCGGGGGTGCACAAGTCCGGACGGACCCGAGCGGGCAACAGCCACCTCAAGCGGCTCCTCGGAGTTGCAGCGATGTCGGCCATCAAAGACAAGACCTCGTACCTGGCTGTGTTCTACCGCCGCATCGCCACCCGCAGAGGTGGCAAACGGGCCTTGGTCGCAGTCATGCACAAACTGGCCATCGCGATCTGGCACATCCTGCATGACACGGTTCCCTACCGCGAGCTCGGTGCTGGCCACCTCTCCGCACGCACTCCCGAACGAACCATGCGACGCATGATCAAGGAGGCCAACCGTCTCGGCCTCACTCTCCGCTTCGAGCCCATCGCAGCGGCTTGCCCATGACCGGGTGCACGTTATTTTCGTGTCAGTCCCGGGTACCAC
>NZ_CAKJTR010000241.1:3026-4681 GCF_917627355.1 Protofrankia sp. Cj3
AGCCGGGTACACCCGTTCGGGTGCCCGTTTGAACCGGATGTTCGGTGGCAAGCCGACCCGCACCGCAGGCGCGTCACGCGCCGAGGAGCGGAAGCGGCGCGGCAGTGCTCTTCCGATGCTGTCGCCGGAACTGGCCCGGTATGCGTGCCCTGGCGCTCGAGGAGCGACCCGCGGATTAAAAGAACCTTGGCATACCTACCGGAACATGCCGGTCCGTACCAGGGAATGCCCGAACGTGCAGGCTGCGGCAATTACGGATGCCCGCGAGTATCGGACGCTGTCGGCCAGGTTCGCAGCGTCCGCACCCAGAATGAGCCCACAGCACCCATCGTTTCTTCGGATAACGGGCGATTACGTTTGTCACCCACAGTATTCGGTGAATCCCAGCAATGCGACGCCGATCGGGCGAATGGCGGTGCGGGTGGCGCGAACGGCGGGCCGGGGCCGCGCCGCCCGCCCGGCGGTGTCGGCGCGCCCCGCTCTCTCCCGGCGCCGACGGCGCGAAGCGGTCGCCGACGCGCGGCGACGCCCCGGCCGGCATCGAGTGGCTATAGCAGCTTCCGCAACTCGTCGGCGGTCATGCCGATGATGGACAGGATGTTGCGCAAGGTTCCTTTGGGCACGTCCTTGCCTGCGTGAACGGGTATGATCACCGTACGGCCGTCGGGATGGCGCATGACGTGATGGCTGCCACTGACTCTCGTAACGATGAATCCGGCGCGTTCGAGTGCCTTGACCACTTTCGCCCCTGGTACTACCGGGACGGTGGCGGGCATCAGGCGACGTCGAGGGTCAGGGTCAGCTCGTCCGGCGGACCGATCTCGGCGAGCAGGACCTCCAGTGCCTCCCGCAGGTCGGCGATCGCGGCTTCCTGGGTCAGGCCGTCGCCGACCGCGCCGACGCCTGGGCGGAGCTGGGCGGACGCGCACCAGACGCCGTCCTCGTCCTGGTCGATGGCGTAAGGCACATGAACAACGCGGGTCACGATCGCCATTTTCGCATGTCGCGGTCGATGACGCCGCGAGGAGACCGAGCAGGGGCTGTATGTCCTGCCCCGGAAGCACCACCAGCTCTATCCCGGGTGATGAGGCGTCGCAGGTCATCCGCAAGGTCATCGAGGAGCAGGGCGAGTTCGGCGAGATCAAGATCACCGATGCGGGCGTGTAGCGTGCCAAAACTCGCTGCGACACAAGGTCGCACACTATGAGTGATCTTCCTGGAGCGGAGGGTCGATGATCGACGGGTAGATCCGGGTGTGTGCTCAACACCCGTCCCCGCTCTCGGCATGCGTCACAGGTGACTGCGCTGTGGGGTGGGCACTGTTGCATCGGCAGAGTCCGTTGTCCCGCAGCTCCTGACCGGTCATGATCGAGTGATGCGTCGACGTCGTGTCCGTCCACCGGTTCCGACGTCGGAGTTCGCCGGGTTCCGGTTCCCACCCGAGATGATCATGCTGGCGGTCCGCTGGTACCTGCGGTACGCCCTGTCGTACCGCGACGTCGAGGAACTCCTCGCCGAACGCGGCCTCGAGGTTGATCACGTCACGGTCTACCGGTGGGTGCGCCAGTTCACCCCGCTGCTGATCGACGCGGCCCGGCCATGCCGGCACACACCGGGTGATCGTTGGTTCGTCGACGAAACGTATGTGAAGGTCG
>NZ_CAKJTR010000241.1:4994-7137 GCF_917627355.1 Protofrankia sp. Cj3
CCGGACGATGGACCTATCTGTACCGGGCCGTCGACCAGTTCGGCCAGGTCATCGACGTGCTGGCCTCCGAGAAGCGGGATCTCGCCGCGGCCCGCCGGTTCTTCACCCGCGCCCTGTCCCACGGCCGGCGGCCCGTCGAGGTGACCACCGACCGGGCCGCCTCCTACCCACGACTCCTCGACGAACAGCTCCCCGCCGCTCATCACGTCGACGACCAGTACGCGAACAATCCGATCGAAGCCGACCACGGCCGGTTCAAGGCACGACTACGGCCGATGCGCGGCCTGAAACGCCTCCGCTCCGCACAGACCATCGGCTCCGGGCACGCGTCCGTGCAGAACATCCGCCGCGGCCACTACGAACTGGGCGTCGATGCCGACCTCCGGAACCGGCTGACGGCTGCCTTCACCGAGCTCACCCTGGCCATCTGACCGCCCGCCCGAGACGGCTCCAGCACGCCCTGCCTCCGCCCAATGCAACAGCGCCAGAGAATCTGGAACGCGCCGGCCTGCGCGTCTTCTTCGACGAGTGGGAATTCTGGCCGGGACAGGGCTGGACGCCAGGCTCCGCGGACGCCGATCCGACTCGCCACAAGCCCGTTGGAGGTGCGGCGCTGGGTGTACCCCAACACCACACTGCGCTTCGGCGCCACAGTCCCTCCCAGGGCGACACCATCCTCGCCG
Source organism: Protofrankia sp. Cj3 (assembly GCF_917627355.1). Taxonomy (NCBI): domain Bacteria; kingdom Bacillati; phylum Actinomycetota; class Actinomycetes; order Frankiales; family Frankiaceae; genus Protofrankia; species Protofrankia sp. Cj3. The sequence goes on from NZ_CAKJTR010000241.1 coordinate 5,678, forward strand.
CCGACGTCTGCGAAACGGTGACGCCCACCAGCACCCGGATGTACCTCCTCACCGTCATCGGACACGCCACCCGGCGGGTCCGGGCCCTGGACGCCACCGCGCGCCCCACCGCCGCCTGGGTGACCCAGGCCGTGCGCACCCTCGCGATGGGACCTGCAGGACACGGGATGCCAGGCACGCGTCCTCATCCATGACCGGGACGTCAGGTACCCGCCGCTGTTCGACGCGATCCTCGCCGACACCGGGATCCAGGTGCTGCTCAGCGGCGTCCGGATGCCGCACATGAATGCGATCATGGAGCGGTGGATCAAACGCTGCCACCACGAGCTGCTGGACCGCACGGTGATCTGGAAGCAGGCACACCTGCTACACGCGCTGAACCAGTACGAGCAGCATCACAACGCGCACCGCCCCCACCGGGACATCGCGAACGCCAGACCCCTGCACCCACTGCCGGAACCGATCACCGATCTGGCCACGGTCACGCACCTCGACATCCGTAGACATGACCGCCTCGGCGGCATCATCCACGAGTATCAACATGCCGCTTGACCTGAACGGACAGGGTTTTCGGCACCCGCAGGCTCGTACGCACATCCGTACGCCCGGCGGGGTCCACGAACGGACCAGCGAGGCCCCCTTCGAGGGGTTTGGCGCGCCGACCACGCTGTGGAGCATCGCCGCCGAAATTACGCTATGGACTGGTCGAAAGTGATGCCGACGGCCACCCGGAACGGGAGCTCGACCTGGCGCCCCCGGGACAGGAGGTGGACCATACCGTGCTGCCACAGCCGCTTCCAGGCCAGGACGACGGTGAGGGCAGTACCCGGCTCGACCTCGACGCCAATCTCCTCGGCGAACTCTTCGCGGCGCCCCGCCGAGACCGAGTAGTTGTCTGACAGAGTCTGCTCGACGCTGGGCTGCAGCGCCAGCCACGCCGGACCGGCCTGCGCGCCAATGGAGGCACGGTGACTGGCGTTGAGGTCGAGGCTGACCGTGCGACTCCATTCCCTGGTCACCCGCATGGTCCGAGTCAGCCGAGAGGTACCGGCAGTGTTGTCGATCCGCCGGGTCTCAGTGCCGATCGGCTCCTCGGAGCGGTGCGTCTCAGTCACCCTAAGCACCTGTGCAGCCGATGAGGCGGCCGACTCCACAGGTGGCACCGCCGCGCCCCCGTCGATCCGGACCAGTGAGAGCTCGTTTTTCCATGCGCCCCTCGAGAACCCGGTCTCCAGACGCACGTCCTCGCCGGGCGTCAACCTCAACTCCAGAGGCACGCTGCGAACTTGCCAAACCCAAGGAGGCGACCCCCAGGCCCGCAGGGTGCGCCGCCCGGACTCGACGGAGGTTACCACCGTCTTGCCGTGGCGCAGCCGGCCGACTTCCCGGCCGTCTACCTCGATCACCATCGCACCCACCGCTCCCCACGTGTACCACCGCGCTGGCCAGTGGAATTGCAG
>NZ_CAKJTR010000242.1:0-6130 GCF_917627355.1 Protofrankia sp. Cj3
CCCCTCGATAGTCGACGACCTCCACCGCCAACACCATTGTTGTTCGTATGTTGTCAACCGGTCGTTTTGCCAAGAGTGCCGGGCACGCACAGCCACGAACCGCCGCGAGCCGTCCGTTCGCGCACAGCCCGCGGGAATCCGGCCGCGGGCGGGTGGCTGAGACAGCTGCCGGCAGGTCATCATGGCGCTCCCGAGAGCCCAGGCGCGTAAAAGCCCGTAATCATACCTGCTGGCCGAACCCCTCGTACCCACGGGCACCTCCAGCAGCGTTAGAACGCAAGGCAGCCAGAACAGGTCCGCCCCAAATCATCTAGCCGATATCGGTGCTACCGCCGGAATACCGGGGCCAGTACCCAATGGCACGAAATCGCCGCGCGGGATCCGCGTTGTGTCCCGCCCCGACATCTACCCGAAACAAGCATGGCAGAACCTCATCACATCCAGTTCGCCACTGGCCGGAAGCTTCAGCGCAACAGCGCAACAGCGCGGCACGCGGACACAAGCGCCCGGTGACAAGAGGCTCCGGCAACAGGGGCGCGGCGCCGCGGGGCTGGGGCAGGCGGGCAGCCGCCAGGTACCAGCACGGCAGCCGCCCCCGTCCTGGCGCATGCTGGATCCGGGATGTCCCCGGCTGAACAGGAGCGATCGATGATCGGATCTACCGGGACAGCCGCCGGAGGCGACGGGCCGGCCGCACCGAGCCCAGTCGGCTCCGGCAGCGATCAGAACCAACGGGCGGGTCATCGACGGGATACGAACGATCCCGGGCTGCGTGCCCTGGTCGGCGCTGGCCGTTCCCGGCTGCCGCCGGGAACGGCCATGCGAGCCCGTGACGTCGCCCGTCCCGGCCTCGACGACCTGGCCGAGGCCGAACGCACCCTCGTGATTCGGCGGCGGTCCTGGACCGGCCCCGCCACCGCCCCGCCGGCACAACGCCGACAGTAGATCGCGTCCGACGGCAGGCCTGGCGACCCGCCAGGCCGAACGAGGGCAGGTCGGTGCCCCGGGTCAAGACCCCAGGTCAGGGCGCAGGCCGCGCGGACGCGACCGGCACCACGCCGGACCGCTCGTAGGCCGCGAGCATGGTGAGCCGGCGAACATGACGCTGTTCAGCACTGAACGACGTGTTGAGGAACACCTCGATGAAGCCGGTGGCCACCGAGACGCTGTGCATCCGCGCACCGACGCTCGCGATGTTCGCGTCGTTGTGCAACCGGGCGAGCCGAGCGGTTTCCGTGCTCCAGACAAGGGCGGCGCGCACACCGGTGACCTTGTTCGCGGCGATGGCCTCGCCGTTGCCGGAACCACCGATGACGACACCCAGGCTGTCCGGTTCGCCGGCGACGGCCGCGGCGGCCGCGATCACATATGGCGGGTAGTCGTCGTCTGGGTCGTAGACGACAGGCCCATGGTCAATAACCGAGTGGCCCAGATCGGTCAGTCGAGTGATCAATGAGGTCTTCAGCTGGAAGCCCGCGTGGTCAGAACCGAGATGGACGCGCATGGGACGAAATGATGCCCGCCCCGGGGCGTCGCTACTCCCACCCACTCCGATGATCTGAGAAAAGTGCCCCAGCCGGATGACGCCCGCGGCGCATCCGTCCTGGCGCCCGTCCACCGGACGGTCCTTGACCGGGTGACCCAGGGCCGCGCGGTCCGGGATGCGCGCGGCCCTGGGGCGCGAGCCGGACAGTCCTGGTGCCGGGCGCCCTAACCCTCGGCAGCCGATGGCTGCCTCCTGGACCGGGCGAGGTAGCCGGCCACCCGGTTGACCACGGCGACAAACGGCACGGCCGCGATCGCCCCGGGGATGCCAGCCAGCACGCCACCCGCGGCGAGGGAGATCACGATCGCGAGTGGATGCAGACGCACGGCCCGCCGCATCACCAACGGCTGCAACAGATGACCTTCAACCTGCTGGACCCCAAGCGCGACCCCGAAAATGACCAGAGCCGGCACCCAGCCGTTGGAGACGAGCGTGACCAGAACAGCGGCGCCGCCGGCCACGGTCGCTCCGACGATCGGGATGAACCCGCCCAGGAAGGTCAGCAGGGCCAGCGGGGCGATGAGCGGAACCCCGACGACCACCAGCCCGATCGTGATACCCGCGGCATCCGCGAGCGCCACGAACATGGTGCCGCGGACGTATCCGGTCAGCGTCGCCCATGCCTCCCGGCCCGCGCCGCGCACCCGTTCCTCGCCTTCGGGCGGGAAACGGGTGACGATCCAGTCCCAGATCCGCTCGCCGTCGTGGACGAAGAAGAACGTTGAGAACAGTGTGAGCAGAAGCCCCGTGACCACCTCGGCCGCAACCGTGGCCCCGGAGAGCACTCCCGAGACAAGGCGGCCTCGGTTGTTCGCCAACGTCTGGGTGATGTCGTTCGTAAAATCGTCCAGCTGCTTCTGCGACAAATGCAGCGGTCCGTCCTGTAAATAGTCACGGACCTGTTCCACGCCCTTGCTGACCTGGTCGGACAAACTGGGGAACTCATCAGCCGCGTTGAAGCCGACGCCCACGCCCACGCCCACCACAATGATCAGAAAACCAAAGATGGTCAGGAAGGACGACACGAGCCTCGGCACTCCGTGCCGGCGCAGAGCCGCCGCGATCGGGCGGATCAACGCGCTGATGAGCAGCCCGGCGATCACTGGGATCACCACGACACGGAGCCGGCCGACCGCCAGCAGCAGGATGTAGATCGCCGCTCCGATGATGAGAAGGCGCCAGGACCAGCCGGCGGCCACCCGCAGCGCCGCCGGGACCTGCGGATCGACCGCAGCGGCGGGTGTCCGCCGCTGCGGTACGCCCACCGGGCCGGGCATACCCACCGGCGCGGGCGGTTCCAGCAAGCTGGGCGGTTCCGGTTCCAGCGAGCTGGGCGGGCCGGCGGGCTCCGGGTCCCTCCGATGGCCAGAACGCCCGAAGCCGGCAACACGCCTCACCGGTGCTCCCCCTCATCGTCACGGCACCTGGCGCGCCTGGACCGGTCATGCCTCCCGAATGTTCCAAGCCCGCATCAAACCCGACCGCGGGTGCGCCGGACAGCTGTTTGTCCGTTACCAGGCTCCGCCCGGTGGAGCCGACGTGGCCGGCGGCTGGGACGTGGGAGACTGGGAGCCCCGTCGTCGCGGACCGCGGCGTCCACCACCCTCGCCCCGGAGCGGGACACTTGTCCGGCCCTTCGAAAGGACCCGCGTGTCAGCCAACAACCTCACCCGCGACGAGGCGCGTGAGCGCGCCCGGCTGCTCAACGTGTCTTCCTACGAGACGAACCTCGATCTGACGACTGGCGACACCACGTTCGCCTCACGGACAACGGTGCGCTTCACCTGTACCGAGCCGGGTTCCACCACCTTCATCGAGCTGATCGCCACGGCTGTCGGCGCGGTGACCCTCAACGGCCAGCGCCTGGACCCGGCCGAGGTGTACGACGGGAACCGGATCACCCTCGCGAATCTGCGGGAGGTCAACGAGCTTGAGGTGGCGGCCGACTGCGCCTACTCGAAGACCGGCGAGGGCCTGCACCGCTTCGTCGACCCGGTTGACGGTGCCGGCTACCTGTACACCCAGTTCGAGACCTATGACGCCCACCGGATGTACGCCTGTTTCGACCAGCCGGACCTGAAGGCGGTATTCCAGCTCTCGGTGGTGGCCCCGGCCAGCTGGACGTGTATCTCGAACGGACGCCGGCTGGAGGCCACGGACTCCGGCTCCGGGCGGACGCTGTGGCTCTTCGAGGCCACGCCGGTCATCTCGACCTACATCACCGCGCTGGTCGCCGGCCCCTACCACGAGGTCCGGGACCACCACGACGGGATTGACCTCGGCCTGTACTGCCGGCAGTCCCTGGCCGAGTTCCTCGACCCGGACGAGATCCTCACGATCACCAAGGCCGGGTTCGACTTCTACCACCGGGTGTTCGACTACCGTTACCCGTTCGGCAAGTACGACCAGCTCTTCGTCCCCGAGTTCAACGCCGGAGCGATGGAGAACGCCGGTTGTGTGACGTTCCTGGAGGACTACGTCTTCCGCGCGAAGGTCACCGAGGCTCGCCGGGAGCGGCGGGCCGAGACGATCCTGCACGAGATGGCCCACATGTGGTTCGGCGACCTCGTGACGATGCGCTGGTGGGACGACCTGTGGCTGAACGAGTCGTTCGCCACGTTCATGTCGGTGCTCGCCCAGGTCTCCTCGACGCGGTTCACCAACGGTTGGACAACGTTCGCCAACGCCGAGAAGGGCTGGGCCTACCGGCAGGACCAGCTTTCCTCCACCCATCCCATCGTCGCCGACGCGACCGACATGGAGGCGGTACGGACGAACTTCGACGGAATCACCTACGCCAAGGGCGCATCCGTGCTCAAGCAGCTCGTGGCATGGGTGGGCCAGGAGGAGTTCCTGGCCGGGCTGCGGTCCTACTTCCGCCGTTACGAGTATGGCAACACCTCGCTGCGGGACCTGCTTGACGAACTGGAGAACGCAAGCGGCCGGGACCTGTCCGTGTGGGCCGCGGACTGGCTGGAGACCACCGGGGCGAACACGTTGCGGGCCCGCTTCGAGACTGACTCGTCCGGGTTGTTCACGGCCTTCGACGTGGTGCAGGAGCCGGCGTCGTCGCCGCCCACAGCGAGCCAGACGCTGCGGCCGCACCGGGTGGCGATCGGCCTGTACGACCGCGCCGCCGACGGGTCGCTGCTGCGCCGCGAGCGCATCGAGCTGGACGTCGTCGGCGAGCTGACCGAGATACCGAAGCTCATCGGTGCCCGCCGGCCAGACCTGATTCTGATCAATGACGACGACCTGACCTACGCCAAGATCCGCCTGGACGACCGCTCCCTGGCAACGTTGATCGACTCGATCGGCGCGATCCGCGCATCGCTCCCGCGGACGCTGTGCTGGGCGGCGGCCTGGGACATGACCCGCGACGCCGAGCTCGCCGCCCGGGACTATGTCAAGCTCGTGCTCTCCGGTGTGGACGCCGAGGATGACATCGGAGTCGTGCAGTCACTGCTGGCCAAGGCTCAGCTCACGATCGACACCTACGGTGATCCCGCGAACCGGTCGGCCGCGCTTCGGGACGTGTCCGCGCGGGCCGAGGCGCTGCTACGCACCGCCGCACCCGGCAGCGACCTGCAGCTGGTCTACGCGACCACCTTCGCCCACGCGGAAGGACCCGACCAGGTCAGTCGGGTCCGCGCCATCTTCGAGGGCGCCGATGTCATCGACGGGCTCGCCCTCGACACCGAACTGCGCTGGACCCTGCTCATCCAGTTGGTTGCGCGGGGCGTGTACGGAGTCACCGAGATCGAGAACGAACTTGCCCGTGACAGCACCGCGACCGGCGAGAAGCGGGCCGCTACCGCCCGCTCGGCCCGGCCCACCGCCGAGGCGAAGGCTGCCGCGTGGACGGCGGTGATGGACTCCGACACGCTGTCGAACCACCTGCTGGTGGCGACCATGGGCGGCTTCTGGATACCCGGCCAGGAGGATCTGACCCGACCATATGTGAGCCGTTTCTTCGCCGAGATCGAGCGGATCTGGCAGACCCGGACCTTCGACACGGCTCAGACGATTACGCAGATGCTGTTCCCATCCGCGATCATCGAACCGGACACGCTGGCGGCGGTGGACGCCTACCTCGCCGCGCACGACCCGCAGCCGGCTCTGCGCCGCGCCCTGGTCGAGGGCCGCGACGGCCTGGTGCGCGCGCTGCGCGCCCGTGCCAAAGACGCCGAGGCCACGGCTGGCTCCTGAGCGCTGTGCAGCCGGCGGTACACCAGCTCAGATCTGGTGCCGCCGGCTGCCCCGCCCGATCCGAACGGGTGCTCAGCGGCGTCGAGCTACACGGCTCGACGGAAGCGGAGCCCGACCTTCCGAATGGTGGGCGCGGACTTTCGCGCGCTCAGACCCGACAAATGACGACCGGCCCGAGGAGCGCCAGGCACTCGGGCCGATCATGATCTTCAGCCTGGAACATCGCGCTCACGACCGTCATACGCCAGTCCCGCTGCGGAACCCCCTCAGTTTTGCTGAGTACAGCTCACGAAGATCACTGGCTGGCACAAGACGATAACCAGATTGTAGTGGTAAGATCTACCCCCCATATAATTTTGCTGAATCTGTATCATA
>NZ_CAKJTR010000243.1:0-4141 GCF_917627355.1 Protofrankia sp. Cj3
GTCAGCTGGCTGCTCGTGCCGTCCTGGTTGACGGCGCTGCCCCGGATCACGGCGAGTATCTGGTGGCCGAGGCGCTGGGCCTCCGACAGCCGTTCGAGGAGCAGAATACCGACGCCTTCGGCGAGGCCGAAACCATCGGCGGCGGCGGCGAACGGCTTGCACCGGCCGTCGGGGGCCAGCGCGCGCTGCCGGCTGAACTCGATGAACGCTCTGGGGGTGGCCATGACGGTGGCCCCGCCGGCCAGGGCCAGGCCGCATTCGCCGTTGCGGAGTGCCTGGCTGGCGAGGTGGATGGCCACCAGTGAGGAGGAGCAGGCGGTGTCGACGGTTATCGCCGGTCCTTCCAGCCCCAGGGTGTAGGCGATGCGGCCGGACGCGACACTCGTGGTGCTGCCGATCAGAACATAGCCCTCGATGTCCCGGGTGGCTTTCTGAGCCAGACCGGGAGCGTAGTCCTGGGCGATGACCCCGGCGAAAACACCGGTGTCGCTGCCGCGCACGGAGGCCGGGTTGATGCCGGCATTCTCGAATGCCTCCCATGTTGTTTCCAGGAGCAGCCGCTGCTGTGGGTCGGTGGCGAGTGCCTCGCGTGGGGACATTCCGAAGAAGGCCGCGTCGAAATCGGCCGCGTCGTGCAGGAATCCACCCGCACGCGCGTAGGACGCACCGGTTTGCTCCGGGTCGGGGTGATGAAGGCGATCGACATCCCAGCCACGGTCGACGGGCAGGTCGGCGATGACCTCGTTTCCGTCGACCACCAGCTGCCACAGGCTCTCGACGGACCGCACACCGCCTGGGAACCGGCCGCTCATTCCGATGATCGCGATGGGTTCCCGGCTGGCTGATTCGACCTCCGCCAGGCGCTGCCTGGCGGTCCGCAGATCAGCTGTCGCCCGCCGGAGATAGTCGCGGAGCTTCTCCTCGTTCGTCACGGCGTCTCGCTCTCCCTATGGCTACCGGTCCGATGTGCCTGACTGGGGATTCCCAGCTCGTTGTCGAGTGCGGCGAAAAGTTCCTCGTCCGTTGCCGAACCGAGGTCGCCAGCTGCGCCGGGGCCGGCTGGCGAACCGAGCTCGTCCCCTGCGGAGCCGTGCGCGCGCGAGGTCGTGTGACGGCCGTTCCACATCCGCAGGAGCCCCTGGATGCGTGTCGCGATCTCGGTGTGCTCGTCATCGTCCACAGCAGTCGTCGACATAGCCGTCCGGAGCCGGTCGATTTCGGTGATCAACGGTGTTGCGGAAGCCGCGGACGCGGGGACGAGCTGGGTGCGCAGGTAGGCGGTGAGCGCCGCCGGGGTGGGATGGTCGAAAAGTAGCGTGGTGGGCAGGCGCAGGCCGGTCGCCGCGTTGAGTCGGTTACGGAATTCCACTGCGGTGAGGGAGTCGAAACCCGAGGCGAGAAATCCACGGTCGGCTTCGATGGTGCCCGGATCCGCATGGCCGAGGACGGTTGCGGCGGTCGTCCGCACAAGGCCGATCACCTGACGTTCCTGCTCGTTTTCCGGCTGACCGGCCAGCCGCCGCACAAGAGAGTTCCGCTCAGGTTCGGCGTCGCTCGTCACGACCCGCCGGACGGGTAGGCGGACAAGGCCGCGCAGGATCTCCGGAATGTTCTCCGAGCTGCCCTGACGCTGGATTTTCATCGTGTCGATCCGGGCCGGTACGAGGCCTGCGTACGGCGTTGTCATGGCTGTGTCGAACAGTTTCAGGGCCACCTCGGTCGGCAGCGCGATGAGCCCCGTGCGGTTCATCCGGGTCACGTCGGTGTCCTGGAGATGGCTGGTCATGCCGCTGGCCTGGGCCCAGTAGCCCCACGCCAGTGACGTCGCGGGCAGGCCGTGTGCCTGTCGGTGGTGGGCCAGCGCGTCGAGGTAGGTGTTGGCGGCGGCGTAGTTCGCCTGGCCGGCGTTGCCGAGGATGCCCGCGACGGAGGAGTAAAGGACGAAGGCGGACAGGTCGAGACCGCGGGTCAGCTCGTGCAGGTTCCAGGCTGCGTCGACCTTGGGACGTAACACGGTGTGAAGGTGGTGCGGGGTCAGGGCGGTCACGGTGGCGTCGTCCAGCACGCCTGCGGTGTGGATGACAGCGGTCAGCGGGTGCTGGTGAGGGATGGCGGCGAGCAGCGCGGCCACCGCGTCGCGGTCAGCGGCGTCGCAGGCGGCGATGGTGACCGCGACGCCCAGCGCGGTGAGCTCGGCCGTGAGTTCCGCGGCGCCGTCGGCGGCGTTCCCCCGCCGGCTGGTCAGCAGCAGGTGACGCACCCCGTGGTGGGTGACCAGCCGACGGGCGGCGAGCTGCCCCAGCACGCCGGTCCCGCCGGTGATCAGCACTGTGCCGTCGGGGTCGAGCGGGACGGGAAGGGTGAGCGCCAGTTTGCCGGTGTGCCGTGCCTGGCTGAGGTGGCGCAGGGCCTGTGGCGCGTGGCGGACGTCCCATGCGGTCACCGGCAGCGGACGTAGCACTCCCTGCTCGAACAGCGCCACCAGCTCGGCCAGGATCTGCCCGATGCGCTCGGGCGTCACGTCGCGGAGCAGGTCGAACGCCCGGTAGCTCACGGTGGGATGGCCGGCTGCCACGTCGTGCGGACGGCGCACGTCGGTCTTCCCCATCTCGATGAAACGGCCATCCGGACGCAGCAGCCGCAGGGACGCGTCGGTGAACTCGTGCGCGAGGGCGTTGAGGACGACGTCGACCCCACCGGCGGCAGTGCGGAACTTCCGCTCGAAGTCAAGGGTGCGGGAGGAGGCGATATGGTCGTCGTCGAGTCCCTGGGCCCGGAGGACCTGCCACTTGCCGGGGCTTGCGGTGCCGTAGACCTCGGCACCCCAGTGCCGCGCGAGTTGGACCGCGGCCATGCCGACCCCGCCGGTGGCGGCGTGGATGAGGACCGTTTCGCCGGGCCGGAGCCGGGCGAGGTCGGCCAGCGCGTGGTAGGCGGTGAGGAAGGCGACCGGGGCGGTGGCGGCCTGGGTGAAGGACCATCCGGCGGGGATGTGGACCAGCAGGCGGTGGTCGACGACCGCCGACGAGCCCAGCATGCCGGGAAGCAGGCCCATGACACGGTCGCCGGGGGCGAAGCCGGTGACGTCCGGGCCGACGTCCACGACCACACCGGCGCCTTCCGCGCCGATGCGGGCCTCCCCCGGGTAGACGCCCAGGGCGATGAGCACATCCCGGAAGTTCACCCCGGCCGCGCGCGTCGTGAGGCGAATCTGCCCGCGGGCCAGCGGCTGGTCCGCTTCGGGGTGGGGCACCAGCGCCAGCGTGTCGAAGGTGCCGGGGGTGGTGACGGCCAACCGCCAGGACGGGGTGTCCAGGGGCGGGATCAGCGTGTGTGTCCGGGCCGTGTCGAGCGGGGCCGTGTCGAGCGGGGCCAGGTCCCGGTGGGGGCGGTGCCGGGCGAGCCGGGGGACGTGGATCTCCCCACCACGCAGGGCGAGCTGCCCCTCGCCGCTGGCCAGCGCGGCCGGGAGCGCGCTCAGGGAGTCCGGGTGGTGGTCGAGGTCGAGCAGGACGAGCTGGCCGGGATGTTCGGACTGCGCCGCGCGGACCAGGCCCCAGACGCCGGCGGCGGCAAGGTTGCCGACGTCCTCCCCGGGGCGGGTGGCGACCGCGTCGTAGGTGACCACGACCAGCCTCGAGGAGGCGTACCGGTCGTCGGCCGACCAGGCCTGCAACACGGCCAGCGCCTGCTGGGTGGTCGTGTGCGCAGCCTCCGCGCCGGTGGCGGCTGGGCACGGCAGGAGCACGGTGTCGGGTACCGGGGCTCCCGCGGCGATGGCCGCGGTGAGCGAGGCCAGGTCCGGGCAGATCTCGACCGATGGACGTGTCGACGCCGCCAGGGCGGTCAGGCCCAGGGCGTCCGTTCCCAGTACGGTCCACCGACCCGGCGGTGGGATCTCGCGGGGCACATTCACCACCGGCCAGGTCAGCTCGAACAACGGCTCCTCGGGCACCCCACGGGCACCGGCGAGATGATCCGTCGAGGTCATCCGCAGCACCAGGGAGCCGATGGCGGCGACGGGCGCGCCGGTGAGGTCGGTGGCCCGCAGCGTCACCCGGTCGGTGCCGGTCGGCTGGACGTGCACCCGCAGCCCGCGGGCACCTGCCGCGGACAGCGACACGCCGCTGACGGCAAAGGG
>NZ_CAKJTR010000243.1:4295-6266 GCF_917627355.1 Protofrankia sp. Cj3
GGTCTCAGTCCCGGTCTCGCTGGCGGGGACGAGACCCACCGCCGCGTGCAGCGCGGCGTCCAGCAACGCCGGATGCAGCCCGAACCGGCCTGCGTCGGCCTGCTGCCCGGGTGGCAGGTGCACCTCGGCGAACACATCGTCGCCTCGCCGCCAGGCGGCTCGAAGCCCTTGGAAGACCGGCCCGTAGTCGTAGCCTCGGGCGGCCAGACGCTGATAGAGGCCTGTCACGTCCACCGCGGATGCACCCACGGGCGGCCAGGCCCCGGCCAGGTCATCGGGCGCCGGTACCGACGCGATCGTGCCAGTGCCGGTCAGGACGCCGTCAGTGCTGGTCAGGATGCCGGTCGCGTGCCGCGTCCACGCTCTGTCCGACCGGGTTCCCTCGACGAGGGTGCTGGCAGGGCATGAGTGGATGCTCACCGTCCGCCGGCCCGGGTCGTCCCCGGCTCCGACGATCAGTTGAAGCCGGATGCCGACAGCGTCGGGCACGACCAGCGGGGCTTCGAGCGTGAGCTCGGCGATCTCATCGCAGCCGACCTGGTCGGCGGCATGCAGGGCGAGGTCGACGAAGGCGCTGGCGGGGAGCAGGACTGTGCCCGAGACGGCGTGGTCGGCAAGCCAGGGGTGGGCCGCCAGGGAGAGCTGTCCGGTGAGCAGGACGGTGTCACCGTCGGCCAGGGGGAGGGCCGCGGCCAGCAGCGGATGGCCGGCGGGGTCCAGACCAGCGGCGGTGACGTCGTTCCCGGTGGGCGCGGCCAGCCAGTGGCGCTCGCGCTGGAAGGCGTAGGTGGGCAGGTCCGTGCGTCGGGCGGCCGGGCCGAACACGGCGGTCCAGTCGGGGCTGATGCCGTGGACGTGCAGGTGGGCCAGTGAGGTCGACAGACGCCGCCAGCCGCCCTCGTGCCGGCGCAGAGTGCCGGTGACAGTCGTCGTGGTGTTCTCCCCGACGGAGGTGTCGTCGATGGTTTGCTGGATGCCGACGGTGAGCACCGGATGGGAGCTGGTTTCGACGAATGTCCGGTGCCCCCCGGCGAGGGCGGCGCGGACCGCCGGGTCGAGGCGGACGGTCTGGCGCAGGTTGCGGTACCAGTAGTCGGCGGTGAGCTCGGTGGTGTCCAGGAGCATGCCGGTGACGGTGGAGTAGAAGGCGATGGTGGCGGGGCGGGGTGTGACGTCCGCCAGCAGACCGAGAACTTTTTCCCGGATGTTTTCGACCTGGGCGGAGTGGGAGGCGTAGTCGACCGGAATCTTCCGGGCCGGGACGTTCTGCGTTGCGTAAGCGTCCAGAATGTCGTCGAGTGTGTCCGGGTCGCCAGAAACAACAGTGGAGTGGGATCCGTTGATTGCGGCGATGTTGACCCGGTCACCGTTGACCCGGTCACCCAGCCGCGCGAGCTGCTCCGCCACCGTGGCCGCGGGCAGCGGAATGGCGACCATGCCACCGTGGCCAGCCAGTTCTCTGAGCGCATGGCTGCGCAGCGCCACGATTTTGGCGGCGTCCTCCAAGGTGAGCGCACCGGCTATGTGAGCGGCCGCGATTTCCCCCTGGGAATGGCCGATGACGGCGTCGGGGTGGACGCCCAGGGACTGCCAGAGGCGGGCAAGCGAAACCATGATTGCGAACAGTGCGGGCTGCACGACGTCGACGCGCTCCAGGGCGGGGGCGTCGGGGTGGCCGCGCAGCACGTCGATCAGGGACCAGTCCACGAACGGCGCCAACGCGTCCGCGCACGCTGCCAGCTGCTCGGCGAATACCGGGGAGGTGCCCAACAGCTCCACGGCCATCCCGGCCCACTGCGCGCCCTGACCGGGGAAGACGAACACGGTCTTCCCGGGGTCGCCGGCCACGCCCTCGACGAGGCCGGCGGCCTGTTCTCCCCGGCTCAGCGCCTGTAAGCCGGTCAGGAACTCGGCACGGTCACTGCCGACGACCAGCGCTCGATGCTCGAACGCGGTCCGGGTGGTGGCCAG
>NZ_CAKJTR010000244.1:0-1959 GCF_917627355.1 Protofrankia sp. Cj3
CCCCTATTGCCGGGCGCTCTTACCGAGCCGGTATTCCGGGGGCGGGCACGACCGAGTTCTGATAGCACGCCAGGGCGCACCTGTCTACCGGGCGTCTCGCAGGATGGCGGCCAGCGGAATCGCCGGCATAGTTCGGTGCCGTGGCGACAGGAATGAGAAATCCTTTCGCGGGCCACCGGCCCGTGGTTGAAGGAGGGGACATGCGCCTTCGGCAACCAGTCGCCCTGATGGTGGGCATGGTAGCCCTGCTGGCGATGGTTTCCTGCAGTGCACACAAGCCTCGTCAGGTAGCCGGGGGGCAGCCCCTTACCGAGCCGGAGAAGGAGGTGCTGCACGAGGCGGAGCAGATGCTGACACGTTCCTGTATGAAAGACCACGGCTTCGAGATGTGGGCCGTGCCCCGACAGCCACTGCCGGAGGACCACGACTTTCCCTACGTGATCGACGACGTCGAATGGGCTTCGCGGCACGGGTATGGAAGCGACATCGACGCCGAGCGCAGCCGGCTGCGCGCCGCCGACCCCAACAGGCGATACTTCGAGAATTTGCCGCCGGCGGAGCAGGCACGTGCCCTGGAAGCCCTTAACGGGCGGCAGTCCGCGGCACGGCTTGAGGTCAGGACCCCCGACGGGGTGACCATGGGCCGGATTGCCGACGGCTGTACCTCGCAGGCCCAACAGGAAATCTACGGGGACTTGGCCTCCTGGTTTCGTGTCACCTCGGTGACCGACTCCCTCACTGCCCTGTGGCGCGCTGACGTCACCGCCGACGACCGCTTCGAATCGGCTGTTCGACGGTGGTCGTCCTGCATGAAGGCCCGCGGTTTCGACTACCTCACCCCGCTGAAGGCCCGCGAGGCATTTCTCCGGTCACCGCAGAGCGCGGATCGCCCACAGGAGATACGAACGGCGGTCGCCGAGGCGGAGTGCGCGCACAGCACGGGCATGTCCACGGACCTGCAGCGGATGGAAGAACAATACCGAATCCAGAGAACCCGACAGCACCAGACGGACGTCGACACCCGGGCACGCCTCGAACACGAGGCCCTGCCCCGCGCACGCGCCGCCCTCGCCGATATCGGCCGCTCCGGGGAGGGATAGGGCCGCCACAGGCGGCGCGGAGCCTGCGAGACAGGCATCGGCGACTCGGCCGATCGACCGGCAACCATTCGACCTGCGCCGGCCCCACCACCACTCGCTCTGCATCAACGGGAGGTATCTCATGAGAAAGCTCAGGAAAGTGGCGATCGTGTCAGCCCTCGCTGCTCTCACCTTCGCCGGAGCGCCCCTGGCTGCGGCCCAGGCGGCGGACGGCAACTTCTACGCCTGGAGGGACGTCAACTACGGCGGCCCATACTGCGCCTGGCAGGGTGACGACTCCAACTGGTCGACCTGCTCCCCGGGGGGCAACATGCTCAACCAGGCCTCGTCGGTGTGGAACAACGGCTACGCCGAGACGTATGACGACGTGAACGTGTACTGGGGCAGCGGATACTCCGGCGCCAGCAAGTGCATAGGCCGGGGCGGATACATCGCCGATCTTAGCTACTATACATTCCCCTACAACGGGACCGGCGGCGGCGAGACCCTCAACAACAACATCGCAAGCCACAAGTGGGTCCTCAACTCGACATGCTGATCCCAGCATAACGACGCCGTCCGCCAGCGTGCCGCTACCGGCATCTGTGGCCACCGCGGAGACCCGTCGGTGGCCACAGTTCGGAGCCGGCCCGCGCGATACCCTCGCGGACAAAAGGTTGCTGGGGGGACGTCTCAACCGGATGATGAGTAATCACGCCAGTCGCACTCCGGGGGAAACGTGGGCACCGTGGTGGTACAGATTCCCGGCGATGTTGTGAGTGGTGACCGGGTGACCGGTACGCCCGCCGTGCGGGAACTTCGTTCGGGCGAGGACGCGACGTTCGGCCGTGGGGCACCCGGCCTGCCGGTCGATCTCCGG
>NZ_CAKJTR010000244.1:2427-6577 GCF_917627355.1 Protofrankia sp. Cj3
GCGGACATCCGGAGTGCATGGGGCTCACCCGCCGTGCGGTCGCTTTCCACATTGATTACCTTGCGCGCAGAAAGCTTCGGGTCCGGGAACCGGCGGCGGCGTTCGCCGCGCCCGGTGTCAGAGCGGACTGGCAGCGAGCCGCGTTGGTGTCGATAGCACTCCGGTTCGATCTGGTTCGCGCGGAGCACCTGACGTTACTCACCCCGTCGAGGACGGCGCCGGTCGGCTCGGCGTGCCGACCGGCGCGTACCTGAGCAGATTGGTCCGAACCCGTTCCACGTACCCGGCCGTCCGGTCCGGAATCCCGCCCTCCACCCGGACCACCTCGGCCGATGTTCGGTACGCGGCGGCGAGCAGCAGTTCCGGCTGCCCCGGCACCGTTTCGAGCTGGCGCGCGAGGACACACAGGTAGCGGCCGACCGCCGGGATCGAGTCCTCGGGCGAGAACGGCGGCCGAGGGAGCGTTCCCCGTCGGCCCGGCGGAAGGTAGTACTGCAGCACGCGGGGGGTCCATCGGGCGATGCCGTATTCATCGCGAGCTGGGTCGTTCAGATTCGGGTCGAAACCGCTCTCGGCCTCCAGCATCGCCGCGACGAGCGCCGGGCTCACACTGGGCTCGTCGCACATGGTGCCAGCAGCGATGATCAGGCTGAGGAACTGCTCCGGGATGCCCGCGTCCGTGTTCAACCATTGGGACGCGGCATCGACAGGGGAGGGTTCTGCGGAGGAAGCCTTCGTGAGCGGGCCCACGGTGCTCAATCCGGCCACGGACACCGTGCCCGCCTCGGTGGAGGAACGGCCCGCCTCGTCGGGCAGGAGTGTCAGGACCAGGGGTATGGCGATCGTGGCCGCCGCCGTGGCCACGGCCACGGCCTGGCCGCGGCCACGAAACCGGTGGCGCCGGATCGCCTGCCGCGACCGGCCGGACGTTCGCGTACCGGCCAAAGACTGGGCACGCGCCAGCAGATCGGCGGCGTTGTGCCGGCTGCGCGTCTGGTGGTCCGGCGCGAGACAGTCGGCGATGAACGAGCGCCATCCGGGTGACAGCCCGGGATCGAGCGACAGGGCCTGTCGGCCGGCCGCGTACTCGGCGATCGCGGCGACGCGCGATCTGGCCGTGGCGCCGAGGAAGGGATGACGGCCGGTCAACGCGAGGTGAGCAGTGACACCGAGCGCCCAGATGTCCAGTGTGGTGCGTACGGCCGAGCCGCGATCGGTGAGCAGCTGTTCCCCGCGTTCGGGCGGAACGTAGTCCGACGAGCCCATGGGGGGCAGGTAGCCATGCGTTCCTTCTAATTCCGTAGCCAGGCCGAAATCGGTCAGGCGGGTCGACCCGTCGGCCATACGTAACACATTCGCCGGCTTGAGGTCACCGTGTAGCCATCCCTGGGAATGGAGGAAGGCAGTCCCCTCGCAGATTTCGACGATCATCCGGGCGGCGTCCGGTGCCGGGCCGTCACTGCGGCGTAACAGGGCATCCAGGCTCTCCTCGGCGAGCTCCATGACGAGCACGGTCGCCCCGTCCAGCTCGCCGTGTTCGGGGTCGTCGACGGTGAGCGCCTCAAAGAGGCGCACCAGCCGGGGGTGACTCAACCGCCGGTACAGGTCGAGCTCGCGGGCGGCCATCGCCGCCATGTGCGCCAGCTGGCGAGCCGTGACCGTGCCGGTGGGAAGGAACTTCAGCGCCGTCTGGGCAGGCGGGCGCGCACGGCCGGGCAACCCGCAGCCCGCGCCCGGACGGCTGTCGTCGTCCCCGCCGACCTCGCCCGCGGGCTCCGCCAGCTCGCCGCGATACACACTCCCCCAGCTCCCGGTGGCAATCCCGTCGACGACCCGCCATTGTCCCACCAGGTATCCGGGCGGGACGGTGACAGCCCAGGTGATCCCGTCCATCCGACACTCCTCGGGTAGACAATACGCGAACAAGGAAACGGGCGCGGCCTTCGGGATTCCGACAATCGGCTCCGTTCCAGGTTCCCGCTTCCGCTCCCCAGCTCGTCAATATAGGGAAAAAAGTGGCTCTCGGGACTGTCAACTCTCCGGCTCCGCCACGATTCCAACAGATGAAAATCTGCCACGATTCCAACAGATGAAAAGAGCAACTCGCGTTGACCGGCGATCAAGCTTCGGGTGGGGCCAGCAGCAGGCCGCCCGTGACCGCCGAGGCCGCCAGCCATGGCGACACCGCGCCGAGCACCGGCCACCGCGGAAACCGCGTCGACGAACGCCGAACCCGCCGTGGGAATGTCAAGCGATCTGGTTCTGGCACGGATCTTGTGATCTGACTGCCCCAGACCGCATGTGGGCTGCTATTCCCACGCTGTAGTCACGTGCTAGGTGTGACTTCCCTGACCTTAGTGGTCGGCGCTGGAAGTTCATCCAGGGCCTGCCGGCGCCAGCCGGCGCCTCGCGTCATCGCTCCCCGCACATCGCTTCGCGATGCACGGGTACCCCGGCTCGTCGGCCCCGGTGGAACACCGCTGCCAGGGCCTCCTCCGCCTCGCGACGCATCCACCTGGCATCCGACAACCCCCGAAGGACTTCCAGCGCCAACCACTTGGGGTTCTCCTGCCGCATCGGCAGGAGGTGATCGTGGATCGGGTCGACCGGACCGGTGACGGGCTGCGCCCGTGCGAAAATCCCGCGCCGGCCGGAGGTTGCCCGCCGCCGCATCCCTCTCCAGTACCGACCGCGCAACCGCACGACGGCGGTTGCGCGGTCAGGGCGGGCCGCGATGCTGTTCACTCGGCGCCCCAGCCCTGCATCCGCAGATAGGCGTCGAACACGCGGGCGCCCAGCAACCGGCGGGTGTGCACGAGCACCTTGGCCGCGGGGGTGACCAGGTACCGGGTGCGCGGCCTGATGGCGGTGACGGCGTCTTCGATCACCTTGGCGACGGCCTCAGGCGGGGCGGACAGCAGGGTCGACCGGTAGGACCGGGCCATCTTCTCATCGGCGGCGGCGTTGAGGGCCTCGTAGGGCCCGGACGGGGCTGCCGATCCGGCAAGCGTGTGGGCGGCGGTAGCACCGAATCCGGTGCGGATCAGGCCGGGCTCGATGAGGCTGACCTTGATGCCGAACGAAGCCGTCTCGAAACGCAATGCGTCGGTGAGAGCTTCCACGGCGTATTTGCTGGCATGGTAATAACCACCGGCGGGGAAGACGAGCCGGCCGCCCATGGAGCCGACGTTGACGATCCGGCCCCGGCCGGCGGCTCGCATGCTGGGCAGGACGAGCTGGGTCATGCGCGCGAGCCCGAACACGTTGGTCTCGAACTGGCGGCGCACACTGTCCAGGTCGGCTTCCTCGATGGTTCCGTACTCTCCGTAACCAGCATTGTTCACCAGAGCACCGACGGCGCCGTGCTCGGCTTCGACCAAGGCGACGGCGGCGCGCATGGACTTCTCGTCGGTGACGTCCAGCGCGAGTGTCCGAACGCCGGCCCCGGCGAGGTCGGTCATGCTCTCAGCGCGGCGGGCGGTGGCGTAGACGGTCAGGCCGGGATGACCGGCCAGCCGCCGCGCGGTGGCCCGGCCGATACCCGAGGACGTTCCGGTGATCAGTACTGCGGCGGTCATGCGGACTCCTGGATGGTGGTCTGCGGATGTTTCAGGCCCGCGGCAAGCAGCGCCACGGCCTGGTGTAGCCAGCGGCCCTGGCGCCGGGGCCAGGGCCAGGGCCAGGCAGAGCGGCCTCCAAGCGGACTCGACCGTGTCAGCCCTCGAGACGAACGATCATCGCCGTCACACAAACAGCCCAGAAACGTTCCGCTCGGCTCGCACGCTGATTGTTTCCATGCTCCCCTCCCGTACTCTCGGAGAACGGCACGGAAAGAGCGCACATGACGCACCCACGGCCCGCGCCTACATCTTGAACAGTATCCGTTGGGTATTTAAGAGCGCCCGGCAATAGGGGTGTGGATCAAGGAGCGGGGCTGGGGTACGTGCATCGCGAGGCAGCGGAGGGAGCCACCGGAGGTGTCGGGTGGCGACTGACGAGCCGGGTACCCGTGCATCGCGCAGCGATGGACGGGCAGCGATGCGGCGAGGTGCGTGCCCCAGCCCCGCGACGCCGCGTCCCCTATTGCCGGTCGCTCTTAAGTCGCGGAGTGCTCGGGTGGGTGTGAAAGGTGCTGCGATCTGCGCTTGTG
>NZ_CAKJTR010000245.1:0-6101 GCF_917627355.1 Protofrankia sp. Cj3
CCCGACGCCGTTCGCGGCGGCCCACTCCTTGAGGTTCACATGAACATCATACGACCTCATCCGACGCTACCGGACGTCGATCCGGCAGCAGTTAACAACCCCTTCCTCGTCGCTGACAAGTAGCCGTGTGGACACATATATCTGGGCGATCCGGCCAGCCGGCGCGGTCAGTGGATGGCGGTTCCGGCCAGAGCGCCGACCATGGCTGTCACGGCCATGGCGACGCAGCCGCCGAGCAGGACACGGCCAGCCGCCCGCATCCGGTTCGCGCCGCCGAGCGTGGCGCCCACCGCGCCAAGCAGCGCCAATCCCACCAACGTCACAGCGACGAGCAGCACGATCCTGCTGCTGCCGCCAGTGGCGAGCGTGGCCAGAAGCGGAAGCAGAGCGCCAACGGCGAAACTCAACGCCGAGGCCCCGGCGGCCTGCACCGGACGGGCCGCGGCCGCCGGTGACTGGCCGAGCTCGTCGCGCGCGTGCGCGGCCAGCGGGTCGGCCCGGCTGAACTCCACCGCGACCTCCCGGGCGAGCTGCGGGCTCAGCCCACGCCGCACGTAGATGCCGGTCAGCTCCTCCAGCTCGGCGGCTGGATCAGCCGCGAGCTCCGCCGCCTCCACGGAAAGATCCCGCAGCTCGACGTCCCGCTGCGAACTGACCGAGACGAACTCGCCAGCGGCCATCGACGCCGCCCCCGCGACGAGCCCGGCGAGCCCCGCGGTCAGCACAACGGCTCGCGACGCCGACGACGCGGCCACCCCGAGCATCAGGCTGGAGGTCGACACCAGGCCGTCGTCCGCGCCCAGCACCGCGGCTCGCAGCCAACCCGAACGCTCACCGCGATGTCTCTCCCGATGCCCCGGTCTCATCATGATGCGATCGAACGCCTCAGGGCCACTCAGGCGCCAGCCGCACCTCGCGGTCGGTGAGTGAGAATCTTCACTGGGCCGGGCGAGATTCCTTCGCTGGGATGTCGAGGACCTGCCCACGCAGCACGATGAACGATGGCGCGGCGAGCACCCGTACGTCCACCCGCGGATCCTGCGGATAGACGACGAGATCGGCCGCGGCACCCTCGTCACAACCCGGGAATCCCAGCCAGGCACGCGCGGCCCAGCTTGCCGCCGACAGCGCGGCCAGCGGGGGCAGCCCGGCCCGCACCAGTTCGGCAACCTCGTCGGCGACCAGGCCATGGGCCAGCGATCCGCCGGCATCCGTGCCCACGTAGATCGCGATCCCTGCGTCATAGGCGGACCGCACTGTATCGTAACGGCGCGCGTGCAACGCCCGCATGTGCTTTCCGTAGCCGGGGAACTTTTCTTCCGCCGCCGCCGCGATGTCACCGAAGGTGGCAATATTGATCAAAGTCGGCACGATGGCGACGCCATGCGCCGCGAACAGCGGGATCGTCTCGTCGGTGAGCCCGGTGGCGTGCTCGACGCAGTCGATACCGGCCTCGACGAGGTCGGCCAGGGAGCTCTCGGCGAAGCAGTGCGCGGTGACCCGGGCACCGACCGCGTGCGCGGCCTCGATCGCGGCGCGGGCCACGTCCCGCGGCCAGCATGGGGCGAGGTCCCCGGCGTCGCGGTCGATCCAGTCGCCGACAATCTTGACCCAGCCGTCACCACGCCCGGCCTGCTCGACGACGTTCGCGAGTAACTGGTCGGGTTCGATCTCGATACCGTAGTTGCGGATATAACGCCTCGTCCGGGCGATGTGCCGGCCGGCCCGGACCAGGCGGGGCAGGTCAACGCGGTCGTCCACCCAGCGGGTGTCGGCGGGTGAGCCCGCGTCGCGCAGCAGCAACGCGCCCGCGTCCCGGTCCGCCCGGATCTGCCGCTCGGCGGTGTCACGATCAACCGCGCCGTGGGCGGCCAGGCCGACATGACAGTGCGCGTCGACCAGACCGGGCAGTACCCAACCTGACAGGGTCCGGACGTCGCGGGCACCGGCGCCGACCGGCGGGGTGAACGTGATCCTCCCGTCCAGCACCCACAGCTCGTCGCGGACATCCTCCGGCCCGACCAGTACCCGGCCGGTAATCCTCAACACCTCGAAACCGCCCATTCACGTTGCCTACCCACATGGCATCCACCGCGCCAGCGTTTCGGCGCTCTCCCGCCCGAGGTGGCGAGAAACACCGGCAACCAGCCGCATCCACCCGTGCGAACCTCATCTGAGCGGGTGTACTGAGAAGGCCGCAGGACTTCCTGCCCGGACGCGGAGGGTGCCGTGAGACCAGCCGACGGCGGACTCGTGGCGGCCGCCGGTCTGCTGGCTGGGGCGGTGAACGCGGCCGCCGGCGGCGGCACCCTGATCGCCTTCCCCGCGCTGCTCGCCACCGGTATGCCAGCACTCACCGCGAACATTACTTCCTCGGTCGGGCTGGTGACCGGCTATGCGGGCGGTGCGCTCGGCTATCGACGAGAGCTTGCGGGCCAGGCCGCCCGGCTGCGTCCGCTCGGTGTCCCGGCCCTGCTTGGCGGGCTGACCGGGGCGGTACTGCTGCTGGCCACGCCCGCGGGCGCCTTCCGGGCTGTCGTCGGATACCTCGTGCTGGTGGCCTGCGGGCTGCTCGGCGCCCAGCCGTGGCTGGCCCAGCTGGTGGCGGGCCGGCGTGCCCGGCTGCTGGCTGCCCCGGCTGCCCCGGCTGCCCCGGCTGCCCCGGCTGCCCCGGCTGCCCCGGCTGCCCCGATCATGCTTACCAACAATGGTGTAGCCACCGCCGCTGTCACCTGGCCGACCCGCGGCGGGGTGTTTCTGGCGGGGGTGTACGGCTCCTACTTCGGCGCCGGCCTCGGCGTACTGCTGCTCGGTATCCTGGGCATCCTGCTGCCCGACAATATCCAGCGCACCAATGCCGCGAAGACGCTGCTCTCGTTTGGGATCAACATAATCGGCGTCACTGTGTTCGTGGTAAGTGCCCAGGTCTCCTGGGCCTTTACAGCGATCCTGCTGGTCACATCCTGCGCGGGCGGTCTTCTTGGCGCACGTCTCGCCCGGCTGCTGCCCGCGGCCGCGCTACGGGGCACCGTCGTGATTCTCGGATTGATCGTCGCGGTCGTCCTCATCGTCTCCAGATGACACGTCCAGCTGGCGGGTAAGGGTAGGTCGTGGCCCGACCATCGCTCTATGACGTGCTGGGTGTGCGACCGACGGCCTCGCCCGCCCAGATCGTCACCGCCTACCGGCGGGCCGCGCTGCGCACGCATCCGGACGCGGGCGGTTCCGAGAGCGCGTTCCGTCTGGTCAATACCGCCTACCAGGTACTGAGTGATCCAGAGCGGCGCCGTGCCTACGACCGTCGGCTGCGTTCCCGAGCGGCCGAGGGGTGTCCCGGGCCGGCCGTGCCGCGCCAGCCCGGCCCCCCACGCCAGGCCACCGGCACAGCGGCACCTTCGCCGTCCCGGCCACCGGGACCAGCTCCCTCACCGGCAGCGGCACCAGCACCGCTGCCGGGCGAGACGCAGCGGCGGATCCGTCACCGTTACCTGGCGATGATGACCTGCTGCGTGGGGCTGTTCGTACTCGCCGGCGGCGTGGTCCGTTTCTTCTCGGTGCCGGCGGCGCTGGCCATGATGTCCGTCGCCGCTGTCATCCCGCCGGTCGCGGCCATCATCGCCAACCGCTCCCGAGACTGCGACCGCTAAGATCGACGGAATCATGAACCGGGGAACGGACCAGCTGCCCGTGGCGGGACGTTCCGGACAGGTACGGCCACTCGGGAACCCTCTACAAGCGCAAGCGGCGGCGGGCGGCGGACGGCACCTGGCAACGCATCCTCGACGCGCTCCGCACCGAGGCGGACGCCCGTTGCGGTGATCAGGCGCTCGGCGGGGACACCGGCCCCGACGACCGCGCCGCGCGACGGCACTACCGACCACGGCGGACACACCGGGCACGGCGGGGACACCGACCGCGACCGAGGGGCCGGTCCACCCCTCGGGATGCCCCCCGACTGGCCAGTCGCCGTCGACTCCACCGTCGTCCGCACCCACCAGCACACCGCCGGCGCGCGACACGCGCCCGCGAGCGATCTGGTCGCCGCGTACCCAGACACGAAGGAGGTGTTCCGCCTGGACGACCCGGACGGACGGGAGGCGCTCGGGCGTTCCCACAGCGGCCACTCGACCACGCTGCACCGGGCCGCCGACGCCCGCCGCCGGCCGCTGTCCCGGGTCACCGCCCCGGGACAGCGCCACGACACGACCGCATGCGCGCCGGTCATGGCCGGCATCCGCGTCCGCCGCCCGGGCGGGGTCGGCCGGCCCCGCACCCGGGCGACCCACATCCTCGGGGACAAGGCGTACTCCAGCCACGCGAACCGGGCCTACCTGCGCCGCCGGAAGATCAGGGCTGTCATCCCCGAGCGCGCCGACCAAGCGCACAACCGTAAGGCCCGCGGCAGCCGCGGCGGGCGCCCGCCCGCATGCGACGCGGAACTGTACACATTGCGCACCGTGGCCGAGCGGAGCATCAACAAACGTAAGCAGCTCCGGGCGGTCGCCACAAAATATGACAAACGTGACTACATGTACCAGGCCACCGTCGACATCGCCTCGATCAAGATCTGGCTTCGCGATCTCACGGAGTCGCCGCAGGGCCCAGGCTAGATCCAGGAAAAACGGCCTAGTAGAAACTGAACCGATACCCCTACGACCTGCGCTTGCCACATGCTTGCTACAGCAAGCGGTGCGCGAAGGTATGTCGGGCCGCTACTGTCGGCAGGCCACGCTGCACAGCGCGTCCACTGAGTCGGGGAGGGAGTCGCACCCTTACCCCCCGACCCGTTTACACGGGCCGGACCCGCCGCCATGCTCGCCGCGCGCGCCGCCATAACCAGTATTCGGGCCGGGACGTCGCAACAGGCGAACTTGCGCGCTCGGGGAGCCACTATTGTCATCACATGGGTCACTGGTGGGAACTTCGCATCGATAAGAGCGTAATCTTGTGCGGCAAGTATGTACCGCCAGATGAAACGATTTCCTTCTTTGACATGGCCGACTTAATCTACGATAGGGACCGCCATCGCCAGATGGACGATGAGAATGCCGATCTAGGACCGCATGAGTTCGGTCTGCTGCGTCCCGATATCGTCCGTTACGAGGTCGCATCGAGGGTAGTCATCGAACGTCTAAATGTGATGGGGTTCTCGTATAAGACAGCAGTGCATGAGTATGCCGAGAACAAGCTCAGCGGCGCCGGGGATAAAGAGGAGGTAGAAGAATGGATCAAAGAAAACATTCCACTGCTCCGCGCCTCTGTTATTGACTATCTCGATGCCGAAACTCACGACTACAATGAAACTTTTTTCGGCTTCGATTGGGAAGGAGGGATCGACGCTCGCGCACTGCTGGCCTTAGCTCTTGACTGTGCCAACGAAGAGTCGATGGTTATTTTCGATCTTACAGATGTACTGATCGGCGAGTATACAGACGACCTGGATTGGGCAGAATACGCACGAGAGAGAATCCGAGTTCGAGCGTCTCGCGACAGTCCAACAATAGTACTTACTGAGGGAAAGTTCGATTTTAGAGTAATTCGTGCGTCCTTGGAGCTACTTCGACCTCATGTCGCGTCCTATTTTTCGTTCCTGGAGTTCGATGTGGTGAAGATACCGGGGGGCGTCGACCGGGTAGGAGATGCCGTCAGGAGGTTCTCTGCTGCAGGGGTAGCCAACAGGATTATCGCCGTGCTAGATAACGATACCGCTGGGCGCGCCGAACAGGCTCGGCTTCTATCTTTGAAGCTTCCTGAAACTGTAAGGGTCATTCGGCTTCCCGATGTTGAGTATGGACTTAGCTATCCGACGGTTAACGAGGGACGTGTTGCCTACACAGATATTAACGGTGCTGCATGTTCCCTTGAATTCTGTTTCGGAGAGCAGGTGCTCTTTGACTCTCAACACGAGCGAGTTCCGGTGTATCTTCGCGGCTACGATGTGCAGCTGAAAAGCTACCAGGGGCCCCTCGGGAAAGGCGGACAGAAGGGAGACGTCCAGAAGAACATCTGGACTATTATCTACGCTTGCCAACAACTAGAATCCAACATTGCCGCCCTTCGTGCTCTTCCAATTGCTACCTTAATTGATGGAATAGTTGCGC
>NZ_CAKJTR010000246.1:0-2017 GCF_917627355.1 Protofrankia sp. Cj3
AGCGCCCGGCTGGACGGCGCGCGCCGGGACGGTATCGGACAGGATCTCGTCGATCCCTGTGGGGTGCCAGAAGTCGGCTTCGGCCCGTGAGCTGGGGTGATGCGACGGTGCGGCGGCCGGCATGATGGTCAGCCATGTTCGTACGCCTGCTTCATCTGATCTTCGTGCGGGTGTGTGGCTGGCTGGTTCTCCTCGCTCGTTCGTCGGCGTCCAAGGACATCGAGCTGCCGGTGCTGCGCCATGAGGTCGCAGTGCCGCGTCGTACCCAGCCGAAGCCGCGGTGGGACTGGGCGGACCGGGCAGTCCTCGCCGCACTGATCAGGCTTCTCCCCAAGGCGCTGCGAGCGCTCCGGCTGGTCACGCCCGGCACCGTCCTACGGTGGCACCGCCGTCTGATCGTAGGGAAAGGGACCCATCCCCAGCGGATGGGTCGGCCACCGGTCGGCACGCAGATCGTGACCCTCATCGAGCGGCTCGCGACCGAGAACACGACGTGGGGCTACCAGCGGATCCCCGGCGAGCTGCTCAAGCTCGGTCACCGGGTGAGCGCCTCCACGATCCGCCGGGTCCTGACGTCCCGGGGGCTGCCCCCGGCTCCGCACCGGCAGACCGACACGACATGGCGGCAGTTCCTGCGTACGCGGGCGTCGACGATGCTGGCCGTGGACGTCTTCCACGTGGATTGCGCGGTGACGCTGCGGCGTCTGTACTGCTTCTTCGTCATCGACGTCGACGTCGGCGCCCGCGCCGGCGCCGCGCTCCGGTGCGGCTCGGCCCTTGGCGGGACGGGAGCCCAGGGGCCGAGGTCCGGTGAGCCGGGGATCGTCGAGTCGCCCTTCGGCAGGCCGGGGGCCGGTGGGTCACTCGGCTGGCGGGCGGCGAGTCTTCTGACCGCCGACCGCCGGCCGGAGGGCGCCCGGGGCGCGCTGGGACGAACGCCGAACCGGGACGAACGCCGAACCGGGACAGACGCCGGACTGGGACGGACGCCAAACCGGGACGGACGTGAGGCAGAGGTCAGTTCACCGTGGCGAACCTGTTGTTGAACTCGGTCGCGTCGCCCTGCAGCGCGTGGCTGTGCTCACCGTGCACCGACACGGGCACCTCTCCGACGACCGTCACCCGCTTGACCTGGCGGGGAACGGTGCCGTAATCGGCGCTGGCGTAGTGCTGGGTGAGGCGGTTGTCCCAGATGACCAGATCGCCGGTCTCCCACTTCCACCGCACGGTGTTCTCGGCGCGGGTGATCTCCTCCTGGAAGATTTTCTTCAGCGCCTCGAACGTCGAGGAGCTGAACCCGATGAAACCGCGGGCGAAGCCGCCGAGCAGCAGGGACCGCTCACCGGTCTCGGGGTGCACCCGGACCAGCGGGTGCCGCGTCTTGTAGATCGTCGGCAGGAAGCCGTTCCCGAACCGGGAGGGGTCGAGGTTCCTGAGCCGCTCAATCCGCTCGTGGGACTCGGCATAGTCGAAGTCGTTGGTGTGCAGCGTCCACAGCTGGTCGGCCAGCTCGCGCAGCTCCGGGCGTAGCGCGGTGTACGCACTGGCGGTGTTGGCCCAGATGGTGTCGCCGCCCACGTCCGGAATCCGCAGTCCACGCAGCACGGAGAACGACGGCGGCTGCACCACGAACGTCACGTCGGTGTGCCAGACGTTGGCGCGCTCGACCGACCTGCTGTAATCGAGGTCGAAGACCTCCGAGTCGGGGGCGACGTTCGGGTGCCCCTGGGTGATCGGGCCGAGGCGGCGGGCGAAGGCCACCTGCTCGTCGTCGTCAAGGTGATCCTGGCCGCGGAAGAACAGCACCTTGTGCTCCAGCAGGTTGGCCCGGATCGCCGCGATCACGTCGTCGGGCAGGTCTCCGGAGAGCCGCAGTCCGCTGATCTCGGCGCCGATGTTGCCGGTCAGTTGCCGTCCGTCCAGTGCGGTGAGCGTGGTGGTCATCGTTCTCCTTCTTGATGTCGCCTCGTGAGTCGGTCGATCGGTCGGGTCGGGCGCGAGGGTGACGCGGGGTCCT
>NZ_CAKJTR010000246.1:2523-5141 GCF_917627355.1 Protofrankia sp. Cj3
GGCTGGTCGTCTCAGTTGCTGGTCGTCTCAGTTGCTGGTGGTGTCCGTGACGCCGAGGCTGGCCAGCAGCCGCCGGCGGAGTGCGACGAGCGCCGGGTCGGCCTTGTCGCGGGGTGCGGGGACGGCGACCGGGGTGTTGAGGACGAACCTCCCGTCCGCCATGACGAGGACGCGATCGGCGAGCTGGATCGCCTCCTCGACGTCGTGGGTCACCAGCAGCACCGCCGGGTTGTGCCGCTGCCACAGCCCGCGCAGCAGCGCGTGCATGCGGATTCGGGTCAGGGCGTCGAGGGCGCCGAATGGCTCGTCGAGCAGCAGCAGCCCCGGTTCACGGACCAGAGCCCGGGCCAGCGCCACCCGTTGGGCCTCGCCGCCGGAGAGGGTCTTGGGCCAGGCCCGGGTGTGGCCGGCCAGACCCACCTCCTCCAGCGCCGCCAGGCCGCGGGTGCGGGCGTCGTCGGTCCCCAGCCCGAGGATGACGTTGTCCAACACCCGGGCCCACGGCACCAGACGGGCGTCCTGGAACACGACCGATCGGGCCCGGGGGACCCGGATCTCGCCGTGGACCTGCCGGTCGAGACCGGCCAGCGCCCGCAGCAACGTGCTCTTGCCGGTCCCGCTGCGACCGAGCACGGCGACGAACTCCCCGGCACGCAGCCGCAGGTCGGCGCCGTCGATGACGGCCCGGCCGCCGAAGCGCCGGGTCAGAGCGGTGACCTCGACCACGGTCGGCGCCTCGCCGCCGGCCGGGACCGCCTCGCTGGCCAGATCCACCGGCGTCAACGGATCGACGACCGCTTCCGCGATGGGGTGCACCGCTCGGGTCACCTGCTCGGTTGCCATGTCAGCGCCACGCGTTCGATTCCACGTACCAACAGGTCGGAGACGAGCCCGAGGACGGCATAGGTGGCCAGGCCGACCAGGATCACGTCGGTCTGGTAGAAGGCCTGCGCCTGGACGATGAGATACCCGATTCCCTCACGGGCGTTGATCTGCTCGGCGAAGACCAGCAGTAACCAGGAGACACCGAAGGCCAGCCGCAGACCGACGAGGAAACCGGGCAGCGCGCCCGGTATCACGAGCCGGCGGATCATCGCGAGGCGACCCAGGCCGATCACCCTGCCCAGCTCCAGCATTCTCGGGTCGATGCCGCGGACCGCGTGGTAGGTGTTGATGTAGGTCGGGAAGACGACACCGAAAACGATCAGCGAGATCTTCGCCGTCTCACCGAGGCCGAACCAGACGATGATGAGCGGCTGCAGGCCGATGATCGGTATGAAGCGCAGCATCTGCATCGAGGTGTCCACGACGTCGTCGCCAAGCCGGGTCAGCCCGGCGGCCAACGCCAGCACGACGCCGATGGGAAGCCCGACAGCCAGGCCGATCAGCACGCGGTGCAGCGAGACCCAGATCGCGGACGGCAGGGAACCGTCCGCGATCCTGTCCCAGGCCGATCCCCACACCGCCGACGGGCCGGAGAGGGTCTCATCGGTGGTGACGCCGGTGCTGTAGAGGATCTGCCACAGGGCCACGAGCAGCACGACCCCGAGCAGCCGCTCGGCCCGTCGGAGCCGGCCCAGCCATGCCAGCGCGGCCCGCGGCCCGTGCCGGTCCGTCACCTGGGCCGCCTCGGCGCCCAGAGTGGGCAGCGAGACGATCTCGGATGTCGTGACCATCACGACGAACTGCCTCGCGTCGGCGCGGCGCTGCTCCGCACGGCGCTGCCCTGGGCGGCGAGCACGGTCGCGTTGTACAGCGAGGTGAACTCGGCGGCGGTGTCCACCTTCGACGGGATCTCACCGGCCTGCGCGAAGAGGTCCGCGAGGTTCTGCTGTGCGGGGAGCAGGTCACCGGGAAGCGCGAAGAAGGCGCTCGGGCCGGCCGCTGCCAGGAGCCGCTCCCCGAGCGCCTGCGGCAGCTTGTACTGGTCCACGTACGTCGCCTTGGAGACCTCGGGGACGTGGGAGTTCTCCCAGTTGACGGCCTTCACGAACCGTGCGACGTAGTCACCGATCGCCGCCGCTTTGGCTGGGTCCTTCAACGCGCTCTCGGAGGCGATGAGAAAGTTCGTCCGGAGCGCCAGGTTGTTGCCCGGGACCGGAATCTGCGGCGCCGTGGGGTTCTTGGCCAGGTAGGCGGAGTCCAACGGCTGTGACGTGATGACCGAGTCCACCTCCCCCGCCTGCAGCGCCTGCACGAGCTGCGTCGCCGCGAGGTCGACCGGCTTGACGTCCTTCAGACTCAGGCCCGCGCTCTGCAGCCCGAGCAACAGAACGGACTCCAGGCTCGTGCCCTTCTGGTATCCGACGGACTTTCCTTTCAGGTCCGCCCACGTCGTGATGTGTCGGCCCGGGGCGGCGAGAAGAAGCTGCGACCCGTTCGTCGTGGCATAGGCCGCGATGCCGACCACCTTCTGCCGGGCGGCCTGGGCGAAGATCAGCGGTGCGTCGGCGATCCAGCCGACGTCGAGCTTCCCGGCCTGGAACGCCTGAAGCATCGGCGGCCCGCCCACGAAGTTGGAGTAGGTCACCGAGTAGGGCAGGTTCTTGTCCTGCCCGGCGAGCCTGAGTGGCGTCTCCAGCACGGTGAGCTGATCGGCGACCCGCAGTGAGGTGCCC
>NZ_CAKJTR010000246.1:5562-7024 GCF_917627355.1 Protofrankia sp. Cj3
GCGGGGCTGTCGGCCGTGGCTCCCGACGTTCCGCCACCGCACGCGGTGATGATCAACATGGCTGCGCCAAGGAGGAGAGCAGGGATCGTGCGTGACCATCTCATACGAAGGTGGACTCCTCTTGGGCGTGGGCGGCCAGTTCCGCGGGGCGCAGTTCCAAGACACATCGTCTTATCCTCACCAAACCTAGAGAGTTGGTGAAGAAGGCGCAACGCGCGAACTATGGTTCGCCCATGCGCTTTGCGTGACGGTGTGGATGCGTTGCGAACAACCCTTCGCCGTGGCCGACCGGTCCCACTCGGGCGCTCGCGCGCGGCCAGGTCGCGTGCGCGGGGGGTGACGCCGCGGCGCATACTGTCGCGTATGTTCTTTTCTGGCTCCGCCGCGGACCAGGGCCTGAACTTCGTGGGTATGCCTCGCCGGGGCGCTCGTCGAGGGCCCCGGCCCACCGCCACCGCGCTCGCCGTCTGACCGAGACATCGGTCGGCGTTCGGCAGACCACGACCTTGCTTCCGCGAATGGACACCGGAACAGTGCAGACCGAAGACGGAACGTCCGCTGCGATTCTCCGCGCGGCGGAGCGGCTGTTCGCGGAGCGCGGCTTCGAGGTCTCACTCCGGGAGATCGGCAGGAGCGCGGGCCAGCGGAACAACTCCGCGGTGCAGTACCATTTCGGCACCAGGGACCGCCTGATTGAGGCCCTGTACGCCTATCGGATGGTGCCGATCAACCGCCGCCGGCTCGCGCTGATAGAAGAGGCGTGTGCGGATGGTCGCAAACTTGATCTTGAGCAGATCATTGATCTCGGTATTCAACCCCTGGCGGAGCATGTTCTCGCCCACCGCGGATCGAGCAGTTATGCGCGTTTCGTGGCCCGGCTTGTTCTGAGTGGCGACTCGCTGGTGCCGACGGGCCGGGACTTCACCGAGGGCCTCCGGCTCCTGTCCGTCCTGAGCAAGGACGTCATGCCGGAGCTGACCGAGGAACGGGAGTTCCTCCTGGCCCTGTTCACCGCCACGGCCATGGCGAACCTGGAACTGCGCTGCGAGGACCGTTCGTTCACGGACGAGCAGGCGCGGGAAGTCCTGGCCGAGCTCAGGACCGCGGTGATCGCCATGATCACGGCCCCGAGGGCCGGATAGAGAGCACCCCACCGCAATGTTGGCCGACGCTCAGGATGCCGACGACGGCGACAGATCGTTCGCCGGGACTGTCAACTTTCCGGCTCTGGGAACTGTCAGAAGATTTTCCGGTAACTACCAGCGATGGGGCCTTCGCCTGCGGAAACGGCCCGCTGGCGCTGGGTGTTACACCGTTGCTCGGGCACTCCCCCGCGGAAAGGCTCGACCTGGCCGAGGGCACCTTGCCGGGGGCGTTGAAGGACGTGCACGCGCTGCTGGCCCCGCTGGAGACCGCGTCGTCGGCCGGAAGAACTACTACGGCGCGCAAACCGAATGGGCCA
>NZ_CAKJTR010000247.1:0-5992 GCF_917627355.1 Protofrankia sp. Cj3
AACTGCCGGCGGCGACCACTAAGCATCCTCCAGCAGCCCGCGACGCAGCTGGGCCAGGGTGCGGGCGAGCAGGCGCGAGACGTGCATCTGGGAGATCCCGAGCTCCGCGGCGATCTGTGACTGGGTCATGTTCCCGAAGAACCGCAGCAGCAGGATTCGCTTCTCCCGTGGGGGCAGCTTCTCCAGCAGCGGCTTGAGTGACTCCCGGTACTCGACCCCTTCCAGGGACTCGTCCTGGACACCGAGGGTGTCAGCTACCGCGGGGGCTTCGTCGTCGCCGGAGTCCGGAGCGTCCAGCGAGACCGCCGAGTAGGCGTTGGCGGACTCCAGGCCCTCCAGCACCTCCTCCTCGGTCATCTGGAGATGCGCGGCGATCTCGCTTACCGTTGGTGACCGGCCGAGCGTCTGGGACAGCTCCGACGTGGCCTTTGTCAGCGACAGCTTGAGCTCCTGGAGCCGTCGCGGCACCCGGATCGCCCAGCCCTTGTCCCGGAAGTGCCGCTTGATCTCGCCGACGATGGTCGGCGTCGCGTACGTGGAGAACTCCACCCCGCGCTCGGGATCGAAGCGGTCAACGGACTTGATAAGCCCGATCGTCGCGACCTGGGTCAGGTCGTCGAGCGGCTCGCCACGGTTGCGGAAGCGGCGGGCCAGGTACTCCACCAGCGGCAGGTGCATCCGGACGAGCTGGTCACGGATCTCCGCCCGTTCGGGAGTGCGGTCGGGCATCGCGACCAGCTGGGCGAACAGTTCACGGGCACGTGCCCTGTCGTTGGTTTCGTCAGGGTGGCCCGAACCGTGACGCTGGTCGTCCGCTGGTCCGCCCTGGACCGTGACCGTCGCGGTGGGTACGGATGGCTCTGGCGGCAGGATGTCGTTGTCGCCCGGCCTGGCAGCGGCGTCGCCGCCGGGCTCGTCCCGGCTGGCTTCATCAGGTGCGGATTCGGTGGGTGCGGGCTCGTTCTGGGCCATCAGGCCATGGGCGTCGTCAAGCAGAGGCCGTGAGCGCTGCGTGGCCGGGGGCGCGGCGTTCTGCAACGGTCGGATGCGGCCTGCGGTCACGGCGCGCCCACCGGCCCGTTGTTCGGTGCGCCTGTGTTTTTTGTCCATTGCGTCTTGATCGTCTGCGGGTCGGCGGTCGTGGGGCTGTATCCGTTGTTCTCGCGCACGGCGTTGTTCTCGGGGACAGCGTTGCTCTCGGGGACGCCGCGTCGCTTGCGCAGCCTGATGGTGACCCGCGAATCGGTGGACACCGAGCTGGAGACCTCATCGGCGAGGGCGGTCAGCACCGTCCAGGCGAACGTGTCGGTGGACGGGGGCTCGCCGTCCACGCTGAGCACGGTCACGCCGACCTGGATGACCCCGGGGGAGAGCTCGAAGGTGCACTCCAGGTTCGAACCAGGCGCAGCCGACAGCAGCAGCAGGGCGCATGCCTCGTCCACGGCGATCCGTAGATCTTCGATGTCGTCGAGGGTGAAATCACCGCGGGCCGCGAGCGACGCCGTGGCGGTCCGCAGAACCGACAGGTAGGCGCTTGCCGCGGGGAGCGTGAGCTGCACGATGTCACGTAGCCCACCACCAGGCACGCCGGAGCTGGGAGCCGCGCCGGTGGAGGCGTTGGCGTCGGGAACCCCGCCGCCCGGGACACCGCCCTGACCGTTCGCGGTTCCGGTCGTTGGCATCGTGTCCACTGCGGTACCCCCTTGTCGCTTGTCGCTCAAGGTCTCCGGCGGCGTGAAAACCATGGTCACGCCACTGTCAACCGCCGACGTCCGTTCCCGCTTCGTGTCACCTGAAGACCACCGTACCCAGCGCTGAGGTGCCTCCGCAGGTTGGGTGATCAATTCTGGCGATTGTGACGGTGATTCCGGCAACGTCCCATCGCCCTGGATGCGACGATGGTCCTATTGAACCGAAAAAACTGAGATTTTTGGCCTGATAAGAGGCTTCGGCGGCAGGACGCTCGATCAGACAGCGGCGTCCGGGTGGATGGATCGCGAGGCGGCGGAGGCAGTCACCGGAGGCGCTGGGCGTCGACCGAGGACAACGACGCGAGGCGCGGCCCGGGCCGGGCCTGGCGGATCGACTGCGCCGATCCGCCAGGCCCGGATACATCCACCCGGACGCCCTGCCCGCGGGTGCCCTCAGGCGGCCTTGGTCTCCCAGAAGATCGTGGAGATCTGGTCGATGAGGTCAAGCAGCCGCTGCCCGTCCGCCGGGTCGACCGACCCCTTGGCGCCAGCCGCTCCCGCCGCCTTGGTGGCCTGCCAGAACAGGTCATGCAGCTCGGGGTACTTCTCGACGTGGTTGGGCTTGAAGTAGTCGGTCCACAGCACCCACAGGTGGTGCTTGACCAGCTCCGCCCGCTCTTCCTTGATGGCCAGCGCCCGAGTGCGGAAGGCTGGGTCGTCGTTTCCCTGGAACTTCTCCTGGATGGCCTTCACGGACTGCGCTTCGATCCTCGCCTGGGCCGGGTCGTAGACCCCGCAGGGCAGGTCGCAGTGGGCGCTGACCGTTGTCTTCGGACGCAGGAGGCTCATGCCGCCGTCCTTTCTCGTCTGGCTGGATGTATGGGTGGCTGGACGTGTGGGGAACATCTGGTGGGCGCAAGGCGCCTGTTGATCGTCAGACATGGCGGGCCACAGTGGTCCGGGCGGCAGCAGGGCTCTAGTTCCCACCGTCTGGCAACCTACCCGGATGAGGCTGGGTGTCGCGGTACGGGCGGTCTGGGTTAGCGGGGGGTCCATGCAGCCGACGCTGCGGGACGGCGATGCGTGCCTGGTGCTGTGGGGTGTGGCCCCGCGGGCGGGAGACGTGGTCGTGGCGCGGCTGCCCGGACGCGGGCTCGGCGTGAAGCGCGCGGCCTTCGTCGAGCCTGACGGGTCGTGGTGGCTGCGATCCGACAACGTCATGCTCGGCACGGACAGCGCGGCCTTCGGTTCCGTGCCGGCCGGGGACGTGCTGGGCCGGGTCGTCGCCCGCTACTGGCCGCGACCATGCTGGCTGCGCAGGGACGCGTAGAACGCGAGGCAGTCGGGGTAGGACGGGAGCAGGCCCGCGGCTTCGGCCGCCTTCAGGGTGGGGGCCTGCGCGTCCTTCTCGGACAGCAACGGAGGCACATCCAGGGGCCACGGCAGTGCCAGATCGGGGTCAAGCGGGTCTATACCGTGCTCACGCGAGGGGTTGTAGGTCGTCGAGCAGAGATAGGAGATCGCCGTGTCGTCGGTGAGTGCCATGAAGGCGTGCCCGAGCCCCTCGGCAAGGTAGAGGCCCCGCCGGTCGACATCGTCGAGCACCACCGCCGCATGCGTCCCGTAGGTCGGCGAGCCGACTCGGATGTCGACCACGCAGTCGAGCACCCGGCCGTGCACGCATGTGACGTACTTGGCCTGGCTGGGCGGGATATCGGCATAGTGGACGCCGCGCAGCGTCCCTCGCCGGCTCACGCTGTGGTTCGCCTGGGCGAGATCGAGTGAGTGACCGATCACCTTGGTCAGGCTTTCGGAGCGGAACCACTCCAGGAACGTGCCTCGGTCATCGGTGTGCTGGCGGGGGGTGAACACCCAGGCGCCGGCTATTGCGAGTTCATGAGCCTCCACGAACGCGCACCGTACCGGGTAACGACGTCCATTGGGTGGCCAACGTGTCCACCGCTGTCAGCCGGCACCGCGGGCCGCCGCGGTGCCGGCTCGCGGACCGCGCCGGCCGATGCCGAGCGGCCCGAGACCACGGACCAGCCCGAGACCACCGCCCGGCCGGGCATCGCTGGTCTATTGGTGTTCTCATGCTGATCCATTGGCATTGCGGCGTGCCATGGCTTCTTTGGCGCGCACCTTGTGCGCCCGAGGACATGCGCGTGCTTCAGTCGGAGCCGGGAGACGCTTGTGAGCAGGCAGAAGAGCCCACGTGTCATATTGGACAGCATCCCCGGGCGATCCCCGGTTCGCCGTCCACGCCTCCCACCCGTCGAGGCAGCTCGTCCGAGGGAGTATGTGATGACCGCCACAACCGACCATTCCGTTGGTCAGGTCGGGCCTGATCCATCCGCGCGGGTGCCGGCTGCGCAGGCAGCCACCGTGGATGTGCCGGGGCCGGTCGGCCGCGATACCGACCCCGCCTTTGTCCTGCACAAGGGTGGAAAGATCGGCCTTGCGCTGACCGTCCCGTTGAACAACCGCGAGGATCTGTCACTCGCCTACACTCCTGGCGTCGCGCGTGTCTGTACGGCCATAGCGGCCGAGCCGGGCCTTGCCGACGACTTCACCTGGCGCTCCAACGCGGTCGCGGTGGTGACCGACGGCACCGCGGTGCTGGGGCTTGGCGACATCGGCCCGGCCGCGGCGCTGCCGGTCATGGAGGGCAAGGCCGCGCTTTTCAAGCATTTCGCCGGAGTGGACGCGGTGCCGATCTGCCTTGACTGCACCGACGTGGAGGAGGTCGTGGAGACCGTCGCCCGGTTGGCGCCCGGTTTCGGCGGCATCAACCTGGAGGACATCTCGGCGCCGAGGTGCTTTGCCATCGAGCGGTTGTTGCAGAGCCGGTTGGACATTCCGGTGTTCCACGACGACCAGCACGGGACGGCCATCGTGACGCTGGCCGCCCTGGTGAACGCGGCCCGCCTGACCGGCCGAGGCCTTGGGGAGCTGCGTGCGGTCGTGTCCGGAGCGGGTGCCGCGGGCGTGGCTGTGACCCGCATCCTGCTTGCTGCTGGCATCGGGGAAATTGCGGTTGGTGACAGCCGTGGCATTCTGCACACCGGTCGTCCTGATCTCAGCCCAATCAAGGCGATGGTCGCGGCTGAGACCAATCGGGCCGGCCTGTCGGGCTCGATCAACGATGCGCTGGCCGGAGCCGATGTCTTCATCGGCCTGTCCTCGGGCAAGGTGCCTGAGGCCGCGGTGGCGTCGATGGCATCGGGGTCGATCGTCTTCGCCATGGCCAATCCCGACCCCGAGGTCGATCCGGAGGTCGCGCACTGCTATGCCCGGGTTGTGGCCACCGGCCGCAGCGATTATCCGAATCAGATCAACAACGTGCTGGCCTTCCCGGGGGTGTTCCGCGGCGCGCTGGACGTCCGCGCGAGCCACATAACCGAGCCGATGAAGCTGGCGGCGGCTGACGCGCTCGCCGCGGTGATCGCGGATGAGCTGACCGAGCAGCACATCATCCCGAGCGTGTTCGACGACCGGGTCGCGCCAGCGGTTGCCGCCGCTGTGGCCCGGCAGGCTCGCGCCGATGGCGTGGCCCGCCGGTAGAGCGGTGACGGCTTTCAGGGAGCGTACCGAGAGCCTGCGCAGGGGTCTGACCCAGATAGCACCTGGCGGGCTATCTGGGTCAGACCCGGCCGCAGCCGGCGCAGGGATGGTTCTCGGAGGCGTCCATCAGGGGCCGGAGCGTCCCGCAGCCCTTGTAGGTACAGGAGACGAAGTCCGTCGCGGAGACGATGACGATCGTGTCGTTGTCGCCGCGGACAGTTGGCGCGGGGTCGGCCGACGGCACGGGCGCGCGCCGTCCGCGGCGGAACCATCGGGACGGGCCTGGACCGGTCACTGGCATCTGTTTGGGTGACACCACATCGAAGAGTGGAGCACAGGTTGGACAGGCACGCGATGGGCACCGTGCCGCGCGTGCGGCCATCGGTCTGGCTCGGGCGTGTTGCGGCCGGCTGTCCGGCTCACCGCGTCCAGGCGGCCCGTGGCCGCGTTCTCGGTCACACCGATACGGCTCATCCGGTATCGGTGTGACCCGCGGCCCTGCCAGCAACCACCTGGACGCGGTTCCCTGATCGAACGACGGCTTCCGATAAGAGCGCCCGGCAATAGGGGTGTGGGTCAAGGAGTGGGGCTGGGGTGCGTGCATCGCGAGGCGGCGGAGGGAGGCGCCCTGTGTGGGGCGTCGACTGACGAGCCGGGGTACCCGTGCATCGCGCGGCGATGGACGGGCAGCGATGCGGCGAGGTGCGTGCCCCAGCCCCGCGACGCCGCGTCCCCTA
>NZ_CAKJTR010000248.1:0-5952 GCF_917627355.1 Protofrankia sp. Cj3
CGACGCAACCACCTCCCCCTCCCCGTCCAGCACCAGCAGCCGCCCCGCCGGACCCTGCATCACATTCCCGTCCACTGCCGTCGGCGGTGTCCCCGACAGCCCCGTGCGGACGGTGGAGATCCGGTGGATGGCGGGGGTCGACGGTTCCAGGCTCGGCCCGTCGGACACGACAGGCGTCGATGGACGTCGGTGGAGCAGGCCCGGCCGCCACGCCTCCCCCACCGCCATCACCGCGCCGTCCAACCCAGACTGGTATCCCCGCGTGAACGCCATCGCCTCCACCCCGGTAACCAGTCCCCCCGCCCGCCGCAGCGGCACCGGATCCACCGTGAGTACCGCCACCAGCGCCCGCCAGTAGTCCGCCACCCTCAGCGGTGGCTTCCCCACTGGGTCATCGTCGTACGCGACGTCCCGCTCCAGCAGGCCCAGCACGTACGACTGCACGTACGACCGAGAGAAACTCGCCAGCGTCATCCCCGCCCTGGCCGCGTCCTCGACAGACATCAGACCACCACCGGACGGACATCCACCGCCACAACCGACGCGGAGAACCGCAGCGGCCCCACCGCATACGTCGCCCAGCCAGCCGCACGGGCGTACCCCTCGGCCGCATGCGCATCCTCGAACGCCAACACGATCTCACCGACCCGCCGGCCCTCACCGTCGAACCGCACGAGACCGAACACCACCGCTTCGGTGTCCATCTACTCACCTCCGGAAGACACAGGACCGGTTCCGGGCAGCACAAGGGGGACGGAGAACCGCCCGGAACCGGGGGGAATGCGGCGCCGCGCCGGGGAACCGACGTCAGCCCGACCGGAACCGCCACCACCCATTGACCGCCCATCCTGGCTACCAGGGGACGTCACCCACGAGGGATACCCACGGGATACCACCGGGAGGATCCCGAGCCC
Source organism: Protofrankia sp. Cj3 (assembly GCF_917627355.1). Classification (NCBI taxonomy): domain Bacteria; kingdom Bacillati; phylum Actinomycetota; class Actinomycetes; order Frankiales; family Frankiaceae; genus Protofrankia; species Protofrankia sp. Cj3. The sequence goes on from NZ_CAKJTR010000248.1 coordinate 915, forward strand.
ACGGCCACAGCCGTGTCCCGCCGTACCCACACTTGTACGATCACGCCGTGAAACGGGCCGCGACATTACCGAACGACCACCTGCGCGCAGCACGGCTGCGCGCCGCGTCACCCGAGACGCCCGGCGAACCGATGTCCCGCCAAGAACTGGCCGAACACGTCAATCACTGGATCTACAACCACGACCAGACGATCACCGAGATGGACGGGAATTACCTCGGCAAACTCGAACGCGGCATCATCCGCTGGCCCCAACGCCGCTACCGGCAAGCCCTGCGCGCGATCCTGCGCGCCGACACCGACCAAGACCTGGGATTTCACCGCCCGGCGCGACAACACGGTCTGGACGACCGCGAGACCGTCACCCATCGAGACAGCGACGATGAGGAAGAACACATGCGGCGACGAACCGTCCTCAAACTCGGCAAAGCAGCCATCGGCGCCGCCCTCAGTGGCAGCGAGGACGCACGCATCCCCACCGTCCATCTCACCGCGTCGGTCAGACCGCCAGACAGCACTGATGCCGATCACGGGATCTCGCACGAAGACCTGAGCCAGGCGGTAGCCCGTGCCAAGCACGCCTATCAGTCCTGCCGGTACACAGAACTGATCACTGTCCTTCCCGGCGTTCTGTCGTCCGTCGACGCGGTACGCACCACCCGCTATGACACCGAGACGGCACTTGAGTCCCTGCGCGCGCAGGCGTACCACGTGGCCGCCAGCGTCGAACTGAAACGAGGCCACGAGGGTCCGGCCTGGCTTGCCGCCGACCGCAGCATGCGCGCCGCGATCCGATCAGGAAACCCGATCGACATCGCATCAAGCGCACGCGTGGTCACACACGCGCTCATGCGCGCCCGACAGTTCACCGACGCGGCAACGCTCGCCAGCCAGGAGGCCACGCGACTCGCTCACACCTGGGAACACCCCACACCGGTGACCCTCTCCGTCTACGGCGCCCTCCTGCTCCGAGGAGCCATCGCCGCCGCCCACGCCGACCAGCGCGACGACGCCCTGACACTGCTCGACGAAGCCGCCACCGCCGCGCGGCACATCAGCGGCGACGGCAACGAGCAGTGGACAGCTTTCGGCCCCACGAACATCTCCCTGCACCGCGTCCACATCGCCGTCGTCCTCGGCGACGCGGGAACCGCCCTCGACCATGCGCGACGTATCGATCTCGCGGGCGTTCCCGTCGTCGAACGGCGAGCAGCCTTCCTCGTGGACGTTGCACGGGCACACAGCCAGCGGGGCAGCTACAACCAAGCGGTAGACGCGCTCATCGCCACCGAGAAGACGGCACCCGAAGAACTCAGCAGAAGACCACGTTCCCATCAACTGATCCGTCACATCCTCACGAACACCACGGGATCAGCACGGCTCACCGCCTCCGCACTCGCGGACCGCGTGGGCGTCGCGGCGTGAACACAAGCACCCGCCGGGTCCTGTACATCGTCGTCTGCGCCGCGGGAACAGCGCCGTTCGTCGGACGTCTCGTCCGCCTCGCCCAGGCCCGTGGATGGGAGGTCTGCCTGATAGCCACCCCGACCGCAACAGCGTTCATCGACATGGCGGCGCTCGCAGCGCAGACCGGCCGTCCCGTGAAAAGCGCCTACCGGCAACCCGACGAATCGCGGTCACAGTCGTTCCCCCCAGCCGACGCGATCATCGTAGCACCGGCCACCTACAACACGATCAACAAGTGGGCGGCCGGAACGAGCGACAACTACGCCCTGGGTGTCCTAGCCGAAACCTTCGGACTCGGCATTCCGGTCGTCGTGCTGCCGTTCATCAACTCGGCCCTGGCCTCGCACTTCGCCTTCCAGCGCAGCATCGCTGATCTACGCGAGGCCGGAGCCCGCATCCTCATCGGTCCTGACACCTGGCAGCCACACGCGCCGCACACGGGCGACCAGCAATTCGACACCTTCCCATGGCACCTAGCTCTCGACGAAGCCGACCGCGCCCTGACCGACTGAGGTATCACGCGCCGCGCCGACCCACATCCAGGCAGCAACCCGGTAGCTCTGCCGAATTGTTCTGTTTAAGATCCAGCGGCAATCACACGTTTGCCTCGATCGAGGCGAACGCATCATAGGCGACAAGCATGCAATGTGCGAGTCTATGCCGACAAAGGCTCTCAGCAAGACTTCAACAGAGTCGACAGTTTTCCTCACCGCAACCGGGGGGACACCTTTAGATACCTGATGTCGAACGTGTCGAGGATACCCATATGTCTTCCCCTTCCAATGATGACCGCATGTCGGTTCCTGTCAACAACAAGGATTTCGTCAGATTTGCGACCAATTTGCTTTCTTGGCCAGATAAATGGGTTTCACATCGCTATGACACGCTTCAATTTGGCGACGATAGCCGCGTCAGGATTCGGACGCGGATTGATATCGACGCAGGGAAGGTCATTAAACGCAGTGAATTCGCAGAACTAAAGCATGATGGTAGAGCCGTGGCAGTACCGGTGGGAATGTTCGCCAAAGAGATGCGGACGAGCGCATCTCTCGAGACATCCTCCGGCGCGATGCTACCTGCACTGGATGTGCCAACTTCGCTGCAGCTCACAAGTAATGCGATCTTTTCGATGGTGTCTACCGCGGTTGGCTCGGCCCCCGATAGAGCCTACAAGCTATGGCTTGCTACTGAAAAAGTTGTTAAAAGTCGACCAGGTGTCGCCGAACCGGCTCGAATACAGCTAGAGAGAAGTGAACCCGAGATCTGTCGCGATATTCCAACTTTTGCTAACTGGCTGCGATATTTGAGTCAAAACGCCCTAGTGTTCGCAGTCTACCAAGTTTCGGATCTCGAAAAACCGATTGTGGCAATTCAAGAGAGGACGGAACATGCCGCCTCGCCATTCCGAAACGCCGATGAAAGTGTCGCTGTCGAATTAGGTGCGCCATGGTGGTCGGAAGCATACTATCTAGATATCAGGCCGCCAGTGGGTCTAAGTCTGAGGAAGGCCAAGATATGGTTCTATAGTAAAGATTTTCTGAGTACGGTACATGATATAACTCAAGGTGACAGATCTTCCTTGCAGGAGATTGCCCGGACGCCAGCAGATCGACATGGCGGCGTACTGTTCTCTCGACGCTTGACGGCATTCCGTCGCAATTTCGTCGAGATCAGCCTTGCACCTACTTTGAATGGCGCGTTCTGCCTACTCCTGGCGGCCAATGCGCTCACGATTCTACTATTGCTGGCGATGACACTCTATATCGGCCTTTCTGCCGAATGGGGTAAGAATGTCACAATCGGCAGCGTGGTGAGCCTGCTGGTTTTTGTTCCTGGGCTTACCTCGGCGATCGCAGTCGAGAAAGGAGAGCATCAGCTTCTATTTAGGAAACTGGCGCGCCTGCGACTACTAATCCGAAATGGGGTTACTGGACCGAAGGCAATCGCAATATAGCAGGTCAGGGCACGTGCTAAAGTCCAGTAGCCTAGATTCCCTTTAGTAATGACGGGATTTACGGCGTTTCTTAGCCTCGTCACCGCATTCACTATAGCACTTGGAGTGCGAGGTGCTCCAATGTTTATTACAGCGCTCCTTTGCTTTGCGGCAGCACTTGCTCTCTTCTTTCACGCGACCGTCGAAGTGAAGTTTCATGCGCGCATCCGACCGTGATCAACTGAATCGACTGCGCTGAGTGGTCGCCTTGCGTCGCATTGCAGTAGATAAAATACCGGAGGTCCGCTGGCCGGACATGCGACGTAACCCTCGATAAACTACAAAAGTAATGATATGTTCCTACCGTGCGGAGGCGAAAAATGATCAGGATCGCAGCAGTTCCCGGACCACTGGGTCAGATCGTCGATGTTCCCGGCCTTGACCCGGACACCATCCGGCAAGAAGAAGAGCAGCGGGCGCAGCTTCGGGAGTCGCTAGAGGACCCGAATCAACAAGATCAGCGCGACAAGATCCTTAAGGCAGTTCACGAGCGGGCCGCAGCAGCCAGAAGATCTATTATCGATAGAACCTCTTGACGATTGAGCCCACCGATGTGGCGTACGGCTCGTGATCGTTCGGCGACTCGCCGGAATCTATGGACGTCGGCGGACATCGCCGAGCCCATACCCTGCACCGATGGACGTTCGGTAGACGTTCATGGATGGTGCACCGACGGCTACGGATCTGTGAGTCTGTCGCTGCTGTGCTCCCGGGTGGAGTACCTTCCGACTCGCTGCCGGTGACCCCGGCGCGACTATTGCGAGATCGACCGCTCACGTTGGGTGCCCATTCGTGACCGGACGCCCGATGATCTGACGGGTCGTCGGCCGCGTCAAGGACGCCCTTCGGGCGGTCCCGCGGACTGGCTGCGCCACGCGTGACCCGACCGACGCCCCGCGCACCAGCACTGACCGGGAGACGGGACACAGAAACGGGAAACACCACGAGCACCGCCACAGCCCGCCGATCCGGTCCGCAAACAGTCCGCACGACGATGAAAAACACCCAAAAACGACGGCAGACGTCACACGACATCTGCCCAGGTCAGCGACGTTTCCGGAAGTCCCTCATAATCCCTCGGTGTCCCCGAGACTGCGCACGACCGAGCCGGTCACACACCGCCTACGCTCCCCGAACGTCCTCGCGTCTTGCCTGTCAGCCGCTACCGCGTCGGATGCGGAGAAGACCACGATGCACTACCGTCACGGCTCCCGCGAGGTCGGCGAGGTCATGATGCGTGACAAGGTCTTCGACGGCAGAGGACACGGCGCGTGCGGACTGGTTGTCAAGTCGGAAGACGACGATCCCGCTATGCGATCCCGGTGGATAGGCGCGGATGTTCCCGAAACCGCGGTCGAGGGTAAACACGATTCGCTGCTCGGCGACCGCGGCGGCCAGCACCTCCGGATCCGAGTGGCCCGAGAGGTTCTCGGCGAACACGGTGTCCGCGTCGATCCCGTGCTTGGCCAGGCGCTCGGCGAGCGAGGCTGGGAGGCCCTCGTCGAGCTTGACCTTCACGGCGCGGTGCGGAGCGGCACAAGGTCCTCCCGCGCCAGACGCGCGCCGTAGGCCGCTGCCG
>NZ_CAKJTR010000249.1:0-5812 GCF_917627355.1 Protofrankia sp. Cj3
TCCGATGCTCGGCCTGTCCGGTGCTGGCTGCAGCGCCGGGTCTCGCGGACCGAACCCGTACCCGGCGGTCCGGGCCAGCGGGGCGTCCGTGATGCCGTACCGCCGATCGGTCAGGCTGATCGGGCCGTAGTCGCCCCTGGGTACCGGCTTGACGTCGTACGTGATACCGAACCGGCTCATGCACCGCTGGATCAGCGCCAGATTGGCTTTGGTGAGGCGCTCGTTCTGTTCCCGGCTGGGCAGGTAATCTTCCACCGGCAGCCGTAGCGCCACGCTTTCCAGCAGCTGCGGCACCGCGCCGATGGCTGGTTCGGCTGGCTCGGTGCTGGCTGCTGGGGCTGCGCAGCCGGCCAGCGCCAGCAGCGCGGCGAGCGCGGTACCGGCTCCGGTGCACCGGCGCTTCAAGGCCATAGATTCGTCTCCAGAACGACGGTGTGGATCGGGCGGCTGTGCGCTGCCGGTCGCGGCGCTACCATTACGCTGACCGCCGTTCCGCCCAGCATCAATGGGCGGAACGGCGGTCACTCCGAAACAGGTGGTCAGGGCGTGTAGTAGTACGCTGACGAAATCGTGTTGAAGAACGTCGTCGGGAAGTTGTAGGCGGAGAACGGAGCTAGGTCAAGGCCTGAACCGGTGTAGTTCGCGCCGGTGAACACACGCCACCAGTAGGTGTCCAGGTTCCGCCAGGACTCGGTGTTGTTGTTGGCGCTGATGCTGGTTCCGGGGAACACGTCGTTGCTGAAGTCCGGGTCGGACAGGTACAGGTCAAACAGGTACCCTGACTGGCCCGTGAAATAGTAGAGGCCGAGTTCGCCAGCCTCCAGCGCCCCGTTCTTGCCAGTCGCGCTGGCCGGGCTAGCCACCCCCAGCCCGACGCCGAGGCAGGCGGCGATCGCCGCCAGCGCGATGATGAGCCCTCGCTTGATGCTCGTTGCCATGTTCGTTGCTCTCCCTTACGAAGGGGCCGGTTGACACGGTTAATCCTTCATTAAGGTAGAGAGCGGGAGTAGTCACGAGGTTTCGTGTCTTGACTCGCTATAGTTGATCTGTTATTAAATCCATTTGATCATTGCTGTCTGATTGTTGCCGGCTGCGGGGGATCGTCACCACCACTTCCAGGCCGCCTTCGTTGCGGGCGACGGCGTTCACCGTGCCGCCGTGGGCCTGCGCGACCGATCGCACAATTGACAGCCCCAGGCCGGTGCCCCGAGCCGAGTGCACGCGGTTCGCCGCACGCTGGAACGGCTCGAACAGCTCGGGCACGTTCGCCGGAGCGATGACCGGGCCGCTGTTGACCACGGTGAGCCGGGCGTCGCCGTCGACAGGGCCGGCGGCGAGCCGTAACCAGCCGCTGGCGACGTTGTGCCGGATGGCGTTCTGCAGCAGGTTCTGCACAAGCCGGTCAAGCAGGACGCGGTCGCCGTCGACGACGACTGGGCTGGCCTCGGCGGTGACCCGCAGCCGCAGCCGATCGGCATCCGGCCGCAGCAGGGTGAGCACGCCCCCGACGACCTCGGCGAGGTCAACCGGCCGCGGGTCCGTGATGCCGTGCTCGGCCCGAGCCAGGGCCAGCAGCCCGTCCACCAGCCGTTCGTGCCGGGCGTTCACCTCCAGCATGATCTCGCCGAGACGGATCAGCTCGGGCGGGGCGTCGGAGCGGCCCATCGCCACCTCGAGCAGGGTCTGATTGATCGCCAACGGCGTCTTGAGTTCGTGCGAGGCGTTGCCGACGAACTGCCGTTGGGCCGCGAAGGCCGCGTCGAGCCGGGACAGCATGGCGTTGATCGCGGAACCCAGCTCCCACCACTCGTCCCGGGCACCGGTTAACGCGACCCGTTCGTGCAGGCTACGATCCGCGATCCGGCGTGCGGTGGCGGTGATCTGACGTAACGGACGCAGCGTCACCCCCCCGACGAACCAGCCGGCGGCCAGGCTGGCGGCGGCCAGCCCGGCCGCCAGGACCAGCCCGTGATCCACCAATGGGCCCAGGGTCTGCGCGCGCAGCCGTTCCCGGATGTCCTGCCCCGTGGCCAGCAGCTGGGCCTTGAACTGCGGGGCCTCCTCGGGGCTCGGCATCGTCTCCACCGCGGCGGGGATATCGATCGGCTGCCGCGCGATGGCGTGGTCGACCGCCAGGTAGGCGACGAGCAGCGTCACCCCGCCCACGACCAGTCCCAGGCAGCCGATGAGCAGGGCCAGCCGGGTGCGGACAGACAGTCTGGTCATGGCAGCCGGTACCCCACTCCGGCGACGGTCTCCACCAGCGGCGGCTCGCCGAGCTTGCGCCGTAGCGTCATCACCGTCACCCGGACGACGTTGGTCAGCGGATCGATGTTCTCGTCCCAGGCCTTCGCCAGGAGCCGCTCGACGCTCACCACTGCCCCGTCGGCGAGGAGAAGCTCCTGGAGCACCCCGAACTCCTTGCGGGACAGGGCGATGAAGCGACCGTCCCGGGTCACCTGCCAGCGCGCCGGGTCAAGTTCGACCCCTGCCCGGCGCAGCACCGGGGGCGCGGCGGGCCGCGCCCGCCGGGCCAGGGCACGCACCCGGGCGACGAACTCCGGGAAGGCGAACGGTTTCGGCAGGTAGTCGTCGGCGCCGAGGGACAGGCCGGCGACCCGGTCACTCACCTCGCCGGACGCGGTGAGCATCAGCACCCGGGTGGCCGCGGCCGACCCGACGAGGCTGCGGCACACGTCGTCGCCGTGCACGATCGGTAGGTCCCGGTCGAGCACCAGGACGTCGTAGTCGTTGATCTCCAGCCATGCCAGCGCCTCGGCGCCGTCGTAGACGACGTCGACCGCGATCGCCTCCCGGCGGAGGCCCTCGGCGATGGCGCCGGCCAGCAGCTCCTCGTCCTCGGCGACCAGCACCCGCATAAGAGCTCTCCCCTCGACCGGTCCGCGGCCCTGCGGAGATGGTGAACGAATCCGTATAAGAACTGGGTAAGCATCATCGCTGACGGTAATTTTATAGCCGTCCGTGTTCAATCCCTGCCATGACGAACACGAAAAGTCCGGCCGGGGGCCGGTGTCGCAGTCCGCTGATCGCCCCGGTGGCCGCGGTCGTACTGGCGGCCGTGGCCTTTCTGGCCGGCTGCGCTGACGGGGATGGCACACCGCGCGTGGTGTCCGTCTCGACCGGTTCGCCGCCGGCCACCCAGGCCAGTGCCGACCGCGGCGCTCAGCTCAGGCGGTACCGCGACTGCCTGCTGGGCAACGGTGTCACCCTGCTCGACCAGCTGAACGTCGAGGGCATGCCGCAGATCGACAAGGAACGTACGAACATCGACGTACTCGCCACCGGCCAGGAGAGGTGCCGCCCGTACCTGCCGGCGGCTGTCGACGCGCCAAGGCCCGATCAGGCGATGGTCCAGGCCCGGCGCAGGCTTGCGGAGTGTCTGCGCGGACACGGCGTGCCGGAATATCCGGACCCCGATCCGGTGACCGGCGACCTGCGCATCGGTGATCAGCTGGCTGCCCGGCTCAAGGACGACCCGAGCCTGGCGTCGGCCCTGCGGACCTGCCAGCAGCAGGTGGGGCCAGCCGCCCGCGGGGATGGTGCGGCCCGATGAAGAGAAGCACCGGCCTTGGTACCGGCGCGGTGGTGGCCGCGCTCGTCCTCACCGCCGGCGCGGTGGCCGTGCACGTCGCGCGGCGTCCCTCGGCAGCATCCCCGGCCAGCTCACCGCCACCGGCGGTCACCGCCGAGATCACCCGGACGACGCTGGCGCGGACCGCCTTCATGGACGGGACACTCAGCTACGGCCCGGCCCAGCCGATTGAGTCCAAGGCGGCCGGCACGCTCACCTGGCTGCCCAACGTCGGTGACACGGTGGACCGGGGCCATGCCCTGCTGCGCGCCGATGAGCAGCCGGTCGTGCTGCTCATCGGCGACCTGCCCATGTACCGCCCGCTCGCGCTCGACACGGTCGGCAACGATGTCAGGCAGTTCGAGACCAACCTACAGGCACTCGGGTACACCGGCTTCACCGTCGACCAGCGGTACACCGCCGAGACCGCGGCCGCGGTCAAGCGCTGGCAGCGGGACCTGGGCCGGCCGCAGACCGGCACGGTGGACGTCGCCGCGGTCATCTACCTGCCCGGACCGGTCCGGGTCGCCAGCCGGGTGGCCCGGCTCGGCGCGGCCTCGACCGGCCAGCTGCTCACCTACACCGGCACGACCAAGGTGGTGACCGCCCAGGTCCCGGCGCAGAACACGGCGTGGGCGGTCAAGGGCGCCACCGTGGACATCGTGCCGCCGGCCGGGGCTGCCGTACCCGGCGTGGTGGCGGACATCAGCACGCAGGTGAGCACCCAGCCCAGCGGCGACGATGTGAACGCCCCGGCCGGCGGCGGTGCCCAGCAGGCCACCGTGGCGGTCACTGTCACCATCGCGAACCAGGACGCGCTCAACGGGCTGGACCGGGCGCCGGTGAAGGTGCGGCGTGTGCTGGAGCGGCGGGAGAACGTGCTGACGGTACCGGTCATCGCGGTGCTTGCGCCGATCGAGGGAGGGTATGCCCTGGAGATCGTCGACGGCGGCCACAGCCGGGTGCTGCCGGTGCGGACCGGGCTGTTCGCGGACGGCCAGGTGGAGGTCAGCGGCGCTGGCATCGACGCCGGTATGACGGTGAAGGTAGCGGCGTGAACCCGGCCGCGGTGGTCCGGATGCGCGATGTGTCCAAGATGTACCCGGGCGGGGTCGCCGCGCTCCGCAACGTCGATCTGACTATTCACAGCGGGGAGATGGTGGCCGTCGTCGGCCGGTCCGGTTCCGGGAAGTCGACGATGCTCCACATCATGGGTACCCTTGACCGGCCGTCCAGCGGCAGCGTGTACCTGGACGGACACGATGTGGCGGCCCTGCCCGACCGCCGGCTGTCCGCGCTGCGGGCGCGCCGCATCGGCTTCGTCTTCCAGAACTTCCACCTCGCCGACGGTGTGCCGTGCCTGGACAACGTGGCGGACGGGCTGCTCTACGCCGGCGTCCCGATCCGCGAGCGTCGCCGGCGTGCCGAGACGGCGCTGGACCGCGTCGGGCTCGGCCACCGGCTCCGGCACCGGCCGCACGAGCTCTCCGGCGGTGAGCGGCAGCGGGTCGCTATCGCCCGCGCTGTGGTCGGTGCCCCCGCGCTGCTGCTGACGGACGAGCCGACCGGCAACCTGGACACCGGCTCAGGCGCCGCTGTGCTGGACATCCTGTATGAACTTCACACGGCCGGCACCACCGTCGTGGTCATCACCCACGACCGGGAGATCGCTGACCGGCTGCCACGCCAGGTGCGCCTTCGTGACGGGCAGGTGGTCTGATGGCCGGCGCCCTGCCCGCCGCCACCCTGCCCGCCGCCACCCGCCTCGGCCTGGCCGACACGCTCCGGGCCGGTTCCGCCGGCCTGCGTTCCCGCCCGCTGCGGGTGGGGCTCGCGACCCTGGGCATCTCGCTCGGGATCGCGGCGCTGGTCGCGGTCCTCGGCGTCTCGTCGTCCAGCCGCGCTGATCTGGACCGTCGGCTGGACCAGCTCGGCACCAACCTGCTCACCGTCGTGCCCGGCCAGACCGTGCTGGGGGAAGGAGCCGAGCTGCCGGCCGAGTCGGTGCGGATGACGGCCCGGATAGCCCCGGTGTATTCGGTGTCGGCGACCGGGCGGATCAACGCCTCGGTCTACCGCAACGACCACATCGACGTGGGCGACACCGGCGCCATCGCGGTGCTGGCCGCCCAGCCGGGACTGCTGGGCACAGTCGGCGGCGGTGTCGCCGAGGGGCGCTGGTTCAGCCGCGCGACCTCGATCCTCCCCGCTGTCGTCCTC
>NZ_CAKJTR010000250.1:0-5089 GCF_917627355.1 Protofrankia sp. Cj3
CCGACGAGGCGCTGGCCGCGCTCGCCGCCACCGGCGGCACCGCGGTGCGGGTCTGCCCGCGGCCCGGGCTGCTCGCCGGTGATCCGGCGGCCCGCCCGCTGATCGAGATCGACGGCTGTGCCTTCGTCCGCCCGCCATGGAGGTTCACCCGATGACCGCGCTGGAACCGGGACTCGCGCAACCAGACCTGCCCGGACCGGCCGCCTCGGTGCCCAGCGTCCTGCCGGTGCGCGATCTCGTTCCGCCCGCGCTGCGCGCCTGGTGGGCGTACGCCGGTTTCTATCCGGGGCGGGATCTCCACACCCTGTTCACCGAGAACGCGCTGCGGCACCCGGACCGGCCGGCGGTCATCGACGACGACGGCGAGGCCACCTACGCCGATCTTGCCGCCCGGGTGTCCCGGCTGGCCGGCGCGTTCAAGACCGCCGGTATCCGGCCTGGCGAGACGATCGCCGTCCAGCTCCCGAACGGATGGCGCCCGGTCGCTGTGGATCTCGCGGCCGCCGCCGTCGGAGCGATAGTCCTCGCCTATCCGGTCGGACGGGGCCGGCGGGACACGCTCGCTCTGCTCGCCCGGTCCCGAGCGGCCGCGGCAGTGGTGCCGCACCGGCATGGAGACGTCGCCCCCGCGGACGTGCTGCGCACGCTGCGCCGCGACCTGCCCCACCTGCGGATGGTGATCGCGTCCGGGTCTGGCGCCCCGGACAGCCTGGAAGACCTGGTTGACTCCGGTCCGCCGCTGGCCCGCGGGGAGCCCGTCGACCCGGCCGCGCCAGCCCGCATCCTGGTCTCCTCCGGGTCGGAGGCCGCACCGAAGATGATCGTATATTCGCATGACGCGCTGGCCGGCGGGCGCGGGGCGTTCATCGGTGCCCTGCATGCCCGGCCAACGCCGATGCGCAACTTCTTCATGGTGCCGTTGGCGTCCTCGTTCGGCTCGTCGGGCTCCGCGGTGACCGTCGCCCGTTTCGGCGGCGCGCTGATCGTCTGCTCCCGTTTCGAGGCCGGCCGCGCGCTGGCTGCCATCGACGCGCACCGCCCGCACCTGGTGTTCGGCGTACCGACGATGTTCGCGATGATGCTCGACCATCCGATGATCGACCGGGTGGACATGTCCTCGCTGCACGCGGTCGTCGCGGGCGGCTCCCGGGTGGACCCGGCCACCGTGCAGGCCTGCCGGCAGGCCTTCGGCTGCGGGTTCGTCAACTGCTACGGTTCCGCCGACGGCGTCAACTGCACCACCGATCCCGGCTGCCCGCCGGCGGAGGTGCATTCGGCCGTCGGCCGGCCGAACCCGGCGGTCGCCGCGATCCGGGTCGTCGGCGAGGACGGGCGGGACGTGCCCGTCGACGGGGTCGGGGAAATCTGGGGCCTGGGGCCGATGAGTCCACTCTGCTACGTCGACGCGGATTTCGACGACCGCTACCGCACCGGCGGCGGCTGGGTGCGCACCGGCGATCTCGGACGTGTCGACCGCGACGGTTTCCTGCACGTCGTCGGGCGCCGCAACGAGATCGTCATCCGTGGTGGACGGAACATCAGCCCCGTGGAGGTCGAGCTGCTCCTGGCGCAGCATCCCGCGGTCCGTCAGGTGGCCTGCGTCGGCGTCCCTGACCGGATCATGGGCGAACGGCTGGCCGCCTGCGTGGCGACGAAGGACGGAGCCGCGGCCCCCGCCCTCGGTGAGCTGACGGCCTACCTCGCCGACGCGCACGGCCTGGAACCGGTCAAGTTCCCGGAAAGCCTGCACATCCTCGACGAGCTGCCGCTGTCCGCGGCCGGCAAGATCGACAAAAGGTGGCTGCGGGAACAGCTCACCGGCAGTGGGCCGCGGTGAGCTCCGCGGCCATCCACTTCGATCGCGTGACCTGCCGGTACGGCCGGCGCACCGCGGTCGACAGCGTTGTTCTGGATGTCGGCGCCGGTGAGCACGTCGCCCTGACCGGAACGAACGGATCGGGCAAGAGCACCCTGCTGCGCGCGGCCCTGGGCCTGCATCCCCTCGCCGGTGGCTCGGTGACCGTCGGCAGCGTCGCGGCCCGCACCCGCGCCCAGTGGGCGGCGCGCCGCCGGCAGGTCGCCTGGGTTCCCCAGCGCCTGTCCCCCGGCCGGTTCCCGTTGCTGGTCGACGAACTGCTCGACAGCGGCGGGCATCCACCCGCGGCCCGGGAGGCCGCCGCCGGGCTCGGTGTGGCAGGGCTCGGCGGCCGGCCGCTGCACACCCTGTCCGGCGGACAGCTACAGCGGGTGTTCCTCAGCCGTGCCCTCGGCGCGGTCGCCGCGGGCGCTCAGGCGCTGTTCGCCGACGAGCCCACCGCGGCACTCGACTTCGCCGGCCAGGAGCAGGTTGCCCGGCTGCTCACCCGGCTGCCGGTCACGGTCGTGGTGGTCAGCCACGACCGGGCGATGGCCCGGTCGTGTGACCGGGTCGCCGAGATGGCCGCCGGCCAGCTGCGGGTGATCTGACATGTACCGTCTCGTCGACCTCCTCGCGCTGCCCGCCGTCCAGCGCGGCGCCGCGGGTCTGCTGATCGCCGCCGTCGCGCTGCCGATCGCCGGAGTGTTCATCATCGGGCTGGACATCATCGCCGTCCGGTTCGCCGTCATGCACGTCGCCCTGCTGGGGATCACGGTCGGCCTGCTCACCGGGGCCGACCCGACGCTGTGTGGGCTCACCGCCTGCGCGTTGGCGGGCGCAGGGGTGGCGCCGTTCGCCCGGCGGCCCTCGGGCCTGCCCGGCGCGATGGGCCTGCTGATGACGTTCGCGATCGCTGGCGCGCTGCTGGTGCTGTCCCTCTCCGGGGTCAACGCCACCGGCGCGTTCGAGCTGCTGTGGGGCTCGATCCTGGCGGTCCGCGGCGTCGACCTGGTCGTGCTCGGCGTCCTCGCCGTGGCTGTCCACCTGCTCTACCGGCGCCATCGGCGCCAGCTCGCGCTGCTGCTGTTCGACCGGGAACTGGCGCTGTGCTCGGGAGTGCCCGCGGACGCCCTGATGCTCGCGCTGCTCGTGGTCGTCGCGGTCGCCATCGGCGCCGCGATCCGGCTCACCGGCGCGTTGCTGGTCGACGCGCTGACCATCCTGCCCGCCCTCGGCGCCCGCGCTCTCGGCCGCTCCCTGCGGTCGATGGTGATCTGGTCGGTCGTTCTCGGGCTGCTCGGCAGCACGGTGGGATTCACCGTCGCCCTGCTGGTCGACCAGCCTCCCGGCCCCGTGCTGGTCCTGGTCGCCGGTGCCCTGACCCTGCTCACCTATCTGATTCCTGAAGGAGCAACGGATGCGCGTCCTTCGCGCCGCCGCGCTGACCGTCCTGGCGACGATGCTGTCCCTGTCGACGATCGCGTGTGGCAGCACTGACAACCCGTCCGCCGCAACCGCGGCCGGGACTCGGCCGGCCGGTGCGACACCGGCCGCGGGACCGACAGTGGTCGCCTCGACCAGCTGGGTCGGTGCCCTGGCGAAGGCGGCCGGGGCCAGGAACATCACGGTCATCGCACCCGCCACCATCCAGCATCCACCGGACTTCGAACCCACCCCCGGCGATCTCGTCAAGGTCACCGGTGCCGACTACATCCTGTACTCCGTGTTCGACGGTTTCGCCGCCAAGCTCAAGGCCGCGGCTGGTGGAGCGGGCCGGCTCGTGCCGGTCGAGCTGGAGAACACGCCGACAGCGATCAGATCCGAGGTGACCCGGCTCGGCGCCATGTTCGGTACCGCCACGGCGGCCACCGCATGGTTGTCGCTGTTCGACAGCGAATACGCCGCGCTGTCGGGCAGGGTCAAGGCCGCGCTGCCGACGCCGGCACCGACCGCGGTCGCCCACCTGTGGATGGCCTACTGGGGTGCCTTCGCCGGCCTGTCCGTCGTCGGCACCTACGGCCCCCAGCCGGTCTCGGCCGGGCAGCTCGCCGATCTGTCCGCGAAGAGGCCGGCGCTGGTCCTGGCCAACGCACACCTACCGAGTGTCAACCCGGACATCCCCGGCTCGACCCGAGTCGAGATCATCAACTATCCGGACGCCAGTCTCGACCTGCTCGAGGTCTTCCGGACGAACACCGGCCGCATCATCGCGGCGTTCTCCGCACAGCGCTGACCCCGCCGCTGGCTCCCGCCACTGACAACCGGTGCTGACAACCGGTGCTGACAACCGGCGACAGCGACGCGAGGTAGGTGCCCCAGCCCCGCGCCGCCGGGCCCCTGTCGCCGATCACTCCTGGCCGCCCAGGCCGCGGCAGGATGAAACGGGTGAAAACCACGCCCCGGGAACCGGACAGCCCGAACGCGCGACTATTGGCAGATGGACTGCAGTACATGCCGCGAAGCGGTCTCAGCCCGCCTCGACGGGGAGAGCGAGTCCCAGCCTCCCGAGCTGATCGACGCCCATCTTGCCGGCTGCGCGCGGTGCCGCGCCTGGGAGGAGACGGCTATCGCGCTGGGCCGGTCGCTGCGGGTGGACGAGGTGTCGGCCGTCCCCGACATGGTCGACGCTGTCATGTCGGCCCCGCCGGCCCGCTCCCGCGGGCCGCTCTCCCGGATCGCCCTCGGCGGCGTCGCTGCCATCCAGATCATCGTCAGCCTCAGTCAGCTGCTCGACGGGGCAGCCGCCGGCGCTGAGGGGCACGGCGCCGAGGGGCACGGCGCCGGCGGGCATCTGTCACCGGCGCATCTGTTCAACGAGAGCGCGGCATGGAACCTCGCGCTGGGGATCGGGATGCTGTGGGCGGCCATGTACGCACGGCACGCGGCTGGCCTGCTGCCGACCATGTTCGGCTTTGTTGTCGCGCTCACCGGGCTGTCAGCTCACGATCTCGCGGTGGGCGCGGCACCGTGGAGCCGCATGATTACTCATCTGCCGCTCTTCGCCGGGCTGGCTCTGCTCTACCTCATAGATCGTGACGAACACCACCGCGGCAGGCCGGTGCCGCGCTGGCCTACCGGTCAGCCGGCCACCGACAGCGAGCAGGAGCCAGCACCGGAGCGGACGGCGCAGGATCTCCGGCCTGGCCGGCCAGACCGCCCGCCGCTACGCTCGGTGAGTCACCACCGTGCCGCGTAAGAGCGCCCGGCAACAGGGGCGTGGATCACGGTCAT
>NZ_CAKJTR010000250.1:5410-6096 GCF_917627355.1 Protofrankia sp. Cj3
TCCGGGGACAGGAAACGACCGGTCCCGTCGAGGTTGTCCCCGGTCGCCGCGCTGACCGCGCCCGGGATGTGCCCCGCCCGCGGGTCGACGGGCTCCACCTCGCCGCGGTAACGCTCCGGCGCGCGGGCATCGAGCAGGACACCCGCGCGGGCCACCCGGGCGGCGCCGTCGGCGTCGAGCAGCGGCAGGTGTCCCGCGGTGAGCACGACGTCTCCGGGGACCGGGACGGTCTCCCCTGTCTCGATCTCGAAGCCGGCCTCCCGCCAGGCGCCCAGCGCGCCGTCGAGGATGCGCACGTCGTCCACGCCCGCCCAGCGCAGCAGCCACCACGCCCGAGCCGCGGACTGTCCCCCGTTGTCGTCGTAGACCACGACCGGCCGGCCGGCGGTGAGCCCCCAGCCCTGGGCCGACCGCTCCAGCGCCGCCACGCTGGGGAGCGGGTGCCGGCCGGCTCTCCCGCCTGGTGCGGCGGCGAGCTCGGTGTCGAGGTCGACATAGACCGCGCCCGGCAGGTGGCCCGCACGATAGTGATCACGGCCGTGTGGGTCGCCAAGAGCCCAGCGGACGTCCAGCAGCAGCGGCGGCGTGGCCGACAGCAGTTCGTCGTGCAGGCGCTTCGCGCCGACGAGGACCACGGATCCGCTGGGATCGCCCCGCCGCTGGGAGCCGCCGCCGATTCCTCCGTT
>NZ_CAKJTR010000251.1:0-4143 GCF_917627355.1 Protofrankia sp. Cj3
GCCGGTGGCGGCGAGCGCGGCCAGCGCCTCGTCGGCGGTCAGCCGGCGCAGCGCCTGCGCGGCCGCCTGCTGGCTGGCGGCCGCGGTGGCCCGGCTGAGGACGTCGGCGGATGAGCCGGCGGCGAGCATCACGTGCCCGTCGGCCACCGGCAGCGGCTCGACCGGCAGCGGCTCGACCGGCAGCTGCCCGGCCGCCGCCCCCGGCAGCCGGCCGGGCGTCCCACCGGACTCGATCAACGGTGCCTGGAGTACGCCGGCCGCTGCCAGCAGATCACTGTCGACCCGCTGCCCCCGGCCGCCGCGGACCCGGGCCACCAGCCCGGCCAGCACCCCCTGTGCGCTGATGAGGCCGCCGAAGACATCGAGCAGGGTCATCAGGGAGCCGGCGGGCGGCTCGCCCGGGGCGCGCAGCTGCTCACCGAAGCCGGCGTACGCCTGGACCAGGAAGTCCGTACCGGGCGGCGAGCCGTCGACCGGCACATCCCCCCATCCGGAGGCGTAGGCGTAGACCAGGCCGGGATGGATCCCGGCGAAGTCGGCCGAGTCCAGTCCGAAGCCGGCGGCCTTGCCCGGGGCCCAGTTGTGTAGGAACACGTCGGCACCGGCCACGGCGTCCCGCACGGCCGCCCAGCCGCCGGATGAGCGCAGGTCGGCCTCGACGACACGCTTGTGCCGGTTGAGCGCCAGAAACCGGGCCGAGCAGCCGCCGACCGTCGGCGCCATCCCGCGCAGCGGGTCACCCCCGACGGGCTCTATCCGGATCACCTCGGCGCCGAGCTGGCCGAGGAGGTGCCCGGCCAGCGGTCCCTGGACACGCCGGCCGGCCTCGACGACGGTGAGCCCGGCCAGCGGCAGGGCCGCCGCGGCCGACAGCTCCGGGAGGCCCGGTGGTGCCTGGCCCGCCTCGGGGGGCACACCGAACGCGCGGATGGCCCACGGCGGACCGACCCGACCGGACGGGGCGAAGTCCGCCATCCGCTGGGTGTGGCCACGCAGCGGCAGGATAGCCAGCCCCGCCGCCGCGGCCGCGCTCCGGAGCTGGTCGTAGCCGCGTACCCGGGTCGCGGCGTGCAGATCGGCCGGCAGCGGGGCACTGGCGTTGGCGTACCGCAGGACGAACGCGCGCCAGCCGCGTGCGACAGGCCGCGGGTCCACGCCCAACGCCGACCACAGGCAACGCCACGGTTCCGGGTCCAGCGCCTCGATCTCAAACCAGACTCCGTCGGCCGAGACGAAAGGCGGCGGCACCCCCGCGGCCGGGCCGGGCCCGGCGCCATCGAATTCGGTGCCATCGAATTCGGCCTCATCGGGCTCGGCGTCATCGGGCTCGACGACGCTGCCGGCCGCCAGATACTGCGAGACCGTCACCAGCGCCGCGCCCGCCACGGACACCTCCACGGCCTCGACCGGCATGCCCCGCAGCCCGGCGAGCACCGCGGCGAGCACCCCCTGGACGGCGAGCACACCGGCCGCCGCGCTCACGTAGTCGAGCCGGAGCCGCCGCGGCCCGCCACGGGCGCGGCCGTGCACGGCCATCAGGCCGTACGCGGCCTGGGCGGTTCCCTCGTCCAGGCGGGTGCCGGTGGTGTCCGTCCAGTCGAGGGCGCAACGGATCGCGGGCAGCTGTGGACATGTGACCGTTATCGGTCCGGCGATCGTCGATCGCTCGGCCGGCTCGACGATCGCTCCCAACTGGCACAGGTGCCGTACGACGAGCCGCTCGGCGGGGCCGGCAGGCCTGCCACGCACCGTGATGCCCGCCAGCGGAGCCGGGACGGATCGCCGGTCCCGCGCCGCACCGTCACTACTCGACATCACGCCGGTATCACGCCGGCATCACACCGACGCTCCCCAGCGCATCCGCTGCCGTCAGGCCTGGTCACATGTCAGTAGTCGGATCCCGTGCGCACTGAGTTCCCGCGGTATGAAAGTGACTGGACATGAAAATCACGGGACATACGGCCCGCGGGCTGGCGAGGCCTGTCCTCGGGGCGCACGATCTCCTCGGCGGCGCTGTCCCCCTGGGCGCGCTGTGGGCGCGCGGCCGGGTCTGGTCACGACATGGCCGCGGGCCGGAGCTCGGCCTTCCCGGTGATGAACGACCCCGTGACGGCGGACGCGGCGAACACCAGCATCACCCACAGCCAGGCCCAGCCGTAACCGAACGAGTCCGCGAGCAGGCCGAACACCGTCGGCCCCAGCACGAAACCGCTGAAGAAGCCGAGCGAGACCAGCCCGGACGCGTGGCCGGTCGCCCCGCCGCGGCGCACCACGGCCAGCATCGACACGGCATTGGCACCGGTGGCCGTTCCCCCGATACCAGCCGCCCCCAGCCAG
Organism: Protofrankia sp. Cj3; assembly: GCF_917627355.1. Classification (NCBI taxonomy): domain Bacteria; kingdom Bacillati; phylum Actinomycetota; class Actinomycetes; order Frankiales; family Frankiaceae; genus Protofrankia; species Protofrankia sp. Cj3. Next base: position 2,338 of record NZ_CAKJTR010000251.1, read on the forward strand.
ACCAGGGCTGGCCAGACGGGTGCGGCCAGCCACACGAGCGGCACGGACACGGCCGCCGCCGCGGACAGGGAACCAAGAAGCATGGTCGCCTCCGGCATCCGGTCCGCCCATCTCGTCCAGGTGATCCGTCCGAACAGCCCGGACAGTCCGAAAGCCGCGAGGGCCGCCCCGGACGCCCAGCCGCCCAGGCCGAGCCGCTGTGAGGCGTACAGCGGCAGGTAGGTGTTGACGGCCGCCAGGGCGGTGCCGAGCAGCGCCGAGTAGGCCATCAGCCAGGCCAGCCACGTCGACGGCCGCGACCAGCGCCACCAGGAGCCGCGCGCGGTGCCCGCTGGGCGCGCGGCGTGGCCCGCCGCCTGCTGCCCGGACACCGGCCGGCTGTCCGCGTCGACCGTCCGCCAGACCAGCGCCAGCAGGATGATCGGGACGATCGCGGCACACCGTAACGCGGCCCGCCAGCCGATCGTGTGCGCCACGGCCGGCAGCACCAGCCCGGCGGCGAACGCCGACAGCTGGACACCCGACTGTTTGAGCCCGATGGCCAGCGCCCGCCGTGCCGGCGGAACCGTTCGTGCCAGCAGCACGTTTGTGGCGGGATTCGCCAGCGCCTGCCCGATGCCGGCGAGCGCCAGGACGGCGAGGAGAGCGGCGTAGGAGCCGGCGAACGACGCACCGGCCAACGCGGCCGTGACCGTCGCGCTCAGGACGGCCAAGCCACGGCGTGCTCCGGTGACGTCCACGAGATGGCCGGCGACCAGGGACAGCACGGCTGCCACCGCGAACGTCGCCGTGACCAGCTCACCGACTCTCGTCCGGGACAGGCCGAGATCGTCGACCAGGGAGGGCGCGAGCGCGCTCACCGCGTACAGCGACAGCATCGACGAGGCCATTGCCGTGGTCGCGACTCCCACAGCGACCCACCAGCGCCTGCCGGCCATGGCCCACCCCCACCCCTGTTCCCGCGCCTGATGCTGTGTCAGTCGTCGGCGGGACGGTGAATAGTTCCCCGGTCAGCTGGTCGCTTCCAGCCATCGGGGCGGATCATTGCGATCATGAAAGGCGGCCACCAGGTCGATCCGCGCACGAGCGACCCGGGAGCGGATCGTACCGACGGGACAGCCGCACACCTGCGCGGCTTCCGCGTAGCTGAGCCCGAGCAGCTGGGTGGCGACAAACGCCTCACGCCGTTCCAACGGCAGGCCACGCAGCAGCTGGCGGACGACGACCGCGTCCTCGAGCGACGACGCCCCGCCGCTGGAGGCCTCGGCCTCGGCCGCGTATGCGCTGGGGGCCACGCGCGGCCGGCGGACGGCGGCGCGGATGTGATCGACCACCACCCGGCGGGCGATCGCCAACAGCCATGTCCTGGCCGACGAACGCCCGGCGAAGGCGGGCAGGGCACGCACGGCCCGCAGGTACGTCTCCTGGCAGAGGTCCTCGGCGTCGTTCGCGTTGGTGAGATGGAGCAGGAACCGGTAGGTCTGCCGCTGGGTCGCCCGGATGAACGCGACCTGCGCCGCGGGGTCGCCGGCACCGGCCGCCAGCGCCCACGCTGTGATTGTGTCCTCATCGGGCTCGGCTGCTGGCACGTCCGGAAGATAACAGTGGTAGATGATCGTCAGTTTGGTTTGTCGATCCCGCTGGCGGGAGCGCGGGCATGACGGCGAGCGCCGGGCTGTGCGGGCGCTCGCCGCGGACGCGGCGGAGGACGCGGCCGAGGACGCGGTGAGGGCGGGAGCCAGGACAGCCGCGGGGCGGACCGTCGCGGGTGCAACGCGCCCTCGCCGCTCCTCGACCGTTAGAGCG
>NZ_CAKJTR010000251.1:4567-6157 GCF_917627355.1 Protofrankia sp. Cj3
TATCCTCGGGCGCTCTTAGGGCCTGGTGCCGCACATCCGGTGGACGGGCGGCGCCGATCAGCAGTTGACGAATCCTGGCTGCTGGTTGAGGACCTGGCTTTCCGCCGAGACAAACCGCCGGTACTGCTCGCTGGCCACCGCCGGTGGGCGGAAGGCGGCCAGCCGATGGCAGTTCTGGAACGCCAGGGCCACCCCGAAGTGGCGTTCCAGCGCGCCGCGGATCGCGGTGCTTGCCAGCGCCCGCAGCAGCTGCCCCTGCTCGGCGTCATCCGCCGGTGGCACCTGGTTGTCGACAAAGTCACGGTCCGCGGCCGGCAGCTCGCCAGCGAGCCGTTCGACCAGGCCGTAGGCGTAGGGCAGGGACGCGCGGACGCAGGCGAGGAAGGCATCGTCGTCGACGCTGCCGTGTTCAGCCTGCGCAAGCAGTTCCGGGGAGACGGCCAGAGACACGGGACCTCCTGGGCAGAGGCGATCAGGACACATGCCAGCCTCATGGATGTGACAATCGTTGTCAATACAAGTTACCGATGCGCACCGGGACGATCTGTGCGCGCGGCGGCACGGCGGTACGGGAGGGCGACGAGGAAGGTCATCGTGATTGTTCTGGCCGCGTTGATGAAGATTACTTTTTCCATTGAGGAGCATGATCGGTTTTTTGGGTGGCGGATATGATCGAGACGGCATCGTTCGCGAGGTGTCCTGGGGAATCGGGGAGGACCGGGAAGCCGGTGAAGGCCGGGCGGTAGAGGTTGATCCGAGAGTCTGAAGACCGGTCTCGCGTGTGTGCCACCCGCTGGTCGGGTGGTCGGTCGGTGGGAGTCCTGCCATGCTGGTAGATCTCTACGACGTGATCAGTCGGCGTCGGGATGTACGTGCCCAGTTCACGGGGGCGCCGATGCCGCCGGGCGTCCTGGAGCGGGTGCTTGCGGCGGCGCATGCCGCACCCAGCGTCGGCCTGAGCCAGCCATGGGACTTCATCGTGATCGAGAGCATCCGGACCCGGCGGGCATTTCATGATCACGTTGAGGCGGAGCGGGCGATTTTCGCCGCGACCCTGACCGCGGACCAGGCTGCCCGCTTCACCCCGATCAAGATCGATGGAGTGTTGGAGTCCACGCTGTCCGTCGTGGTGACCTATGATCCGCGGCGTGGCGCGCCGGCGGTCCTGGGACGCCATGCCATCGCGGACACCGGGCTGTACTCGGTGTGTCTGGCGATCGAGAATCTGTGGCTGGCCGCGACAGCCGAAGGCCTCGGCGTCGGCTGGGTGTCGTTCTACCGTGAACAGGTCGTGCGCAGGCTGCTCGGTATCCCCGCCGGTATCCGGCCGGTCGCCTGGCTGTGCCTGGGGCCGGTGACACATCATGAGGTTGTCCCCGACCTGGAGCGGCACAACTGGGCATACCGCCGCGTCCTGCGGCAGGCGATCCATCACGAGAGGTGGCAACCGGCCGGGCCGGCGGATGGCGGGCCGGTGGACGGCGGGCCGGCAATACCGCGATGACGGTGCGTGTCGGTTCTTCGGCTCTCGGCTCTCGGCTCTCGGCTCTCGGTTCTCCGGTTCTCCGGCTCTTCCGGCCAGCGCCGGGG
>NZ_CAKJTR010000252.1:0-1420 GCF_917627355.1 Protofrankia sp. Cj3
GTACGCCGGATCGATATACACATCGGCGTCGCCCTCGGGAACGCCCGGGTAGGGCCGGAGCACCAGATGCTTGGCCAGATCGCTGCTCCCGTCACCCAGCGCGAGCGCGGCAGCCAGCGCCTCGCCCTCCTCCGGCGCGAAGGCGGCAACGTAGACCAAGGCCTTGACGTTGGCGTTCCCCGTGCTGGCGTTGGTGATCACACTGCCACCGTAGGAATGCCCGACCAACACGACCGGGCCGTCAATAGTGGAGACGCACGCACGGATGTACTCACCGTCGCTGATCACACCGCGCAACGGATTGGCCGGAGCGTAACAGGTGAAGCCGAGGGCCTGAAGCCTCGCGACCACATCGCCCCAACCGGACGCATCGGCGAACGCCCCGTGGATCAGAACAATGGCGGGCTTGTCGGTAGGCATCGCGTAGAACCACTCCTCCATGACGGTCTGGACGCGAGAACAGCCCGGCAGTCGGGCCGATCAGGTTTTGTGAACGGCGCGTGGACCACGGCCGGCAGCGCCGGGACGCCGTCCGAAACCGGGCGTCGGCCGCGGACACCACGGACCCATCGACCCGCCCCTTGCGAAGAGGATGCCGCGCGATCTCCGCGCCGGCTATACGAGGGACCTGAAGTCCACTGTCCACGAGGAAGGGGCGTCATGGGGTGCAACACCCCGGAAGTACACCCAGGAGTACAAAGACGAGGCGGTACAGTTGGTGCTCGAATCAGACCATCCCTTGGCCGCAGCCGCGAAGAGCCTGGGCATCAACGACTCAACGCTGGGGAACTGGATGAAAAAGACGAAGAACAACTGCGAAGAGCCAATTATCACTGCCAGAGCACAGTGCACCAGATCTCGTTGCCGGCAACGATACCGCAATCCGCGATCTCATCACTCCTGATCTTTGTCCAGACACCTTTCTGCCGCCAGTGCCACGATCCCACACGGGAAAATCTTTCATGGTAGCCCTCGTTGTTAAATGTGAACGCATCAACGTCGACGCCGCTACCGTCGCCGCCAGTCGTCCCGTTGCTCCGCGGTTCCTGGCTGCACCTAGCGTGTTTGAAAGACTCAGCAGCCTCAAAAGGTCAGTACACCACATATGAATCAGGTCACAGATCGGATCACCGTAATCTGATCGTCAAGGCATCGCCAATGGCTCCGCCTTATGCGCCATGTCTGCGATCAGGAGACGGCAGCAGGTCGAGCCATCGATCCCACCCCATTGGTGGGGAGCGCCGATAACCCCCGCGGTGGCGCGGCCCCCGCCGTCCGGCCTGGCACCCGGTCCCGTCGCTGACATGCCAGCGACGGGACCGCTACACCCGCGAACAGACTGTCATCGGTTCTTTGGAGAACGCCACCAGAAAGACTCAGAGCGGCAGTCATCGAAAGCCGCTCGATGCGGTCACGTCCA
>NZ_CAKJTR010000252.1:1783-6042 GCF_917627355.1 Protofrankia sp. Cj3
GGGCCTTGATAAGAAACAGGCCAACTGGCTGACCCGGCATCGGTGGAGGGTCCGGGCGTAGCTACCAGCGACGCTATTATAGGGGCTGACTCACGGTGGGATGAACGACGCTGGCGGATAATCGCGGCCGCCAGCAGAACAAGGCCCAGTGCGCCAAGAACGATCGGCACAATGACCTCAATCATGGTCAGTTGCCGGGCAACAGCCGCGGACTTACGTGCCAGCTCCTCCTGACTGTGCGGTGTCACGGTGAGGTCGACGGCCAGCACCGGAAGGAGGCTGACCACCTGGCCGTCGATGGAGACACCGGCGAGGATCTTCTCATTCGCCGTTTCCTTCACGGCGAGGCCGGTCACGGTGTCGATCCATACATGCAGATCCTTGGTCACGGTGTAGTGCATCGGTATGGCATTGGGCAGGGCCGCATTCGCCGCAAGCAGTTTTGTCTGTACGTCGGCGGGCAACAACGACACCAGCGGGGTCAGCTTGTCCTTCGGCAACACGGCGGGCAGCGTGTGGCTCAGCTCGGCGTCCTGGACGGGCCCGGTCGACACCGCATGGTAGATGCCGACGCTGCGGCCGAAGTACTTGCCGTCGGCGCCCTCATAGGTCACCGGGACGGTCTGTCGTGCCACGGAATCGTAGAACTGATAAGAGTTGTCCGCCTTCGGATGTATCGGGAAGCCCACGGTGAGGCCGGACGCGGGCTCAACCTCAACGGACACGCCGGCCGGCGGCGTAGTGGCCTCGAGGGTGCTGCGGTCGACGGCATACACCTGACTGGCCGGCAGGACGGTCGGCCCCGCGTGCAGGGTGGAATCATCATGAATGATGGCGACGTCACCGCTGGTGCTGACAACCCGGACCTGCCGTTCCATGGTGAGCGGCACATCCTTCTGCAACACGTGGGCCATGTCGCCGGAAGCGAGGGCCTTCGTGTTGAGCAGGGTTCCCGTCCCCGCGAAGTCGAACGATATGTTCGTGTCCCCGGGCAGCCTCGTCAGGATGGGCACGACCGCGAAGCGCTCGATAAGCGCCAGCGCGACCAGGAGCAACCCAGCCGTTCCCAGCAGGATGGATGAGCGTCGTAACGCCATCGGGGAATCTCCCATCGGTTCGGACCCGCAAGCCGTCCAACCTGCTTCACGGGTGGTTCTGTCGAGTCACGTAACGGCGTTTGCACCGGCAACGAGTCGCCAGCCTCGCACCTGCGCAGGTGAAGCCCCGCCGATGCAACGGCCAACCGGGCGCCCATGGTTCACAGCAGTCTGGAGCATGCACATCCATTCCGCCGCGTCCTCGGGACGGCATCGGCTGTTGTAGTGAGCACGTAGAAGGGGGATGGTACATGCCACCGACCCGACAGGCCTGCCGACAGTTCCAGGTTGCCTGCGGCACCTTCAGGCGCCCGAAGCGAGCGATTCCAGCCAGGACCCGGCGGTCCTCGACGGATCGGGATGGCGGATTCCGCCCCGGTGCCCGCGCCTTGCGATCGCGGTATCGGGACAGGCGATCGCGGTATCGGGACGGGTCCATCAGCGTCGGGTATCGATGAATACGCAGGTAGCGGGCTTGTATACGGCATAGACATTGATGGGCGTCCCGGCGCGGATCGTCGAAGCCCGCGGATCAGCCGCCGGCTCCCCCGCGGGGTAGCCGGCTCACGGCCGAGAACCATACGCCAGGTAGCGCCCGGCAGGCGCTGACACGCGCTTGAATGTGAGGACAGGAAGAAGGGAGCTCACGTGGCAGATCCGATCATCGGTACCAGCACCGATCTGGACCCGGGCATCCGCGCAAGCCCAGAGACCCATTCGATCACCGACATCGCGGCGGCCATTTCCGCGGTCTCCCGCACCGGCCCCGGCGAGGATGTCGTCACTGTCCTGAACCACAGCCGGGGCGAGCTGGCCACACGCATGGGCATCACGATCATCGAAGCCACTCCGGACCGGATCGTCGCGACGATGCCGGTCGAGGGCAACCGACAGCCCTACGGGTTGCTCCACGGGGGCGCGTCCGTGGTGCTCGCCGAGACGGTTGGCTCACTCGCCGCGGCAATCTCACCTGCCGCGGCCGGCCGGGCGGCCGTGGGGATCGAAATCAACGCGACTCACCACCGAGCCGCGCGGTCGGGCACGGTGACGGCGACAGCCACCGCGATCCAGGTCGGCGCGACGCTCAGCACCTACGACATCCGGATCATCGATGACTCCGGTCGCCCTGTGTGTACGTCACGACTAACCTGCCTGTTTCGCGACGCTCCGCCCGGAGCCAGGCGGCAAACCGTGTAGCCAAGCCGGCGGACGGCTGTTACGGACGGCTGCTACGGGCGGCTGCTGCCGACGCCGGTGAGCGGACACCGGTGGGACCAGCCGGATGCAAGGACTCCGATACGTCAGGCCCGCGTCCCCGGAAGAGCGGCATTGCCGCATCCCGCGGACTCACCTCGACAACGACACAAGCCACCGAGGGGTACCTGCGCACCCGCCCGAGGACGAAAGGTGCCACTCGAACCGCATTCGCCCAGGCCACGGCGGCTACAGAACAGGAACAAGCGTACCGGATGACCACCGCGCCGCCAGGACGGTCAGCTCCCACCGACACCTACAGCACGCGAACCCGGCGAATACCATAATGCCGTTCAAGCTGGCCCGGGTAACAAACACCGACAATAAATCTTCTGATTGGCCACTGGCACCGCCCGCATATTCTGCTCTCCGGTTGTCCCGCGGGGGCAGCTGGATTCGGATGATCGTCGGAGGATCGGAGGAACTGTGCGACGACGACAGGTGGTCCACGCGGCTCTCGCGGCGAGCGCGACCGCGGTGATCGGGCTGGGGATGGCCCCGGGCGTGCTTGCCAACCCGCCACAACACGGCAGGCACGGCCCAATTCTCGGTCGGTATAAACACCTCGTAGTGATCTACGAGGAGAATCACAGCTTCGACAATCTCTATGGGCGATGGGGCACGGTTGACGGCCAGCGGGTCGACGGCCTGAGGGATGCGGACAGGTCACACACGGCCCAGGTCACGCAGGACGGCAAACGCTACACTTGTCTACCGCAGAACGACGTGAATCTGACGTCGCCCAGTCCGTTGCCCACGACCTGCGTGGACGCGGCGAACGGGGTCCCCGCAAGCTATTTCCGCAACAAACCGTTCACCATCGACAGCTACATTCCGGCGAATGCCAGCACCTGCCCGGCGCCCGGGACCGCCGCGACCAACGGTGTCCTCGCGAACAGCGCGGGCAGCGAGCCCGGTGGGTGCACCCGTGACCTGACGCACCGTTTCTACCAGGAGCAGTATCAGATCGACGGCGGCAGGCAGGACCGTTACGTCACGGGCAGTGACGCTGTAGGCTTGACCATGGGCGTCTACGACACCAGGTCGTTGCCGATCTACAAATATCTGCACGGCGCCGAGGCCCCGCACTACGTAGTCGCCGACCACTTCTTCCAAGCCGCGTTCGGTGGTTCCTTCCTGAATCACCAGTTCCTGGTCGCGGCGCAGGCCCCGATCGACACGAGCGCCGGAGCCGGCGGCCCAGACGCGAACCTGCACTCGGTCGTGGACACCAACGGGTTCCCGACCACCTATCCGCTGTACAAGCCAACCACCACAGTGGTGCAGGACGCGCAGCTGACCCAGGCCTGCGGCCCAACCGCCAATCCCACGGTGGCCTGCGGCGACTACGCGATCAACACCATCCAGCCCACCAACACCCCGCACAGTTCCAGCACCATCAGGCTTCCGCTGATCGACGACGCCAAGTATCCGAACATCGGGGACCGGCTGAGCGCTGCCGGCATTTCCTGGAACTGGTACTCCGGTGGCTGGGACGACGCGGAGGCGGGCCACGCCGGTCCGCTCTTCCAGTACCACCACCAGCCGCTCAACTACTTCGCCGCGTACGCACCGGGACAGCCGGGCCGGGCCCACCTACAGGACGAAACAAAATTCATTGCGGCTGCGACGAAAGGTACGTTGCCGACCGTCAGCTTTGTCAAGCCCTACGGCGCGGAGAACGAGCATCCTGGCTACGCCAGTGAGCCGGACGGTAGCGACCACCTCGTCGACCTGCTCAAGACGATCGAAAACGGGCCCGCGGGCAAGGACACACTCGTTATAGTCACCTATGACGAGTTCGGCGGTCAGTGGGACCATGTCTCCCCACCCGGCAAGGGCAGCCCCACCCAGGGGGTCTATGACCAGTTCGGACCGGGAACTCGCGTTCCGGCACTGGTGATAAGC
>NZ_CAKJTR010000253.1:0-5535 GCF_917627355.1 Protofrankia sp. Cj3
GGGTTACTCAAAAAGTTCCTGCGTTGTGACTTTGTGATGATGCAATCTCCCCGCGGAAAGACGGAAGTTTCAATCCGACTCGGAGTGCGTCCAGGGCCCCGGCGTTGTCTCGGATTGTCCGGTTCTACGGCGAATCGCCGAAGCTACGGGCTGACTGTAGGAAGAGCACGACTTCTGGTGATTTTTCGGGTGTCTCAAGCCTGAAGGATCTACCCAGGAGCCGTGCTCGTGTTGGTATCTTCCCCGATCAGCCCTGTCGTTGACCACCTTGCGGATCTGGCCCTGTGGGAGGCCGAACGTGCCACGGACCCGCGGGCGGCGGCGTCGTCGCTGGCCCAGCGTCTGGCCGCGGTGCCGGACCCGCGTGCCGCGCGGGGCCGTCGCCACCCGTTGGTGGTGATCCTGGCGCTGACCGCCTGCGCGACGCTGGTTGTTGGCAACGATTCCGTGGCGTCGATCTGGCAATGGGCGGCGGGTACCCCGCAAGAGGTCTTGGCCCGTATCGGGGCCTGGCGCGATGCGCTGACCGGTCGCTATCTGGTGCCCAGCGAGCGGACCTTCCGCCGGGTACTGGCCAGTCTGGACGCTGACGCGTTGGACGCGGCGGTCAGCGGGTACGCCGCCGACGTGGCACGCGGCATCACCCCCGCGCCGGTCCTGCCGGCGGTGGCCGGGCCAGCCGAGCGGGAACAGCGCCGCGCCGCGCACCGTGCGGTGACTCACCCGGCCCCGGCCGGGCTGCTACCCGCCGCGGCGATCGACGGGAAACTGCTGCGCGGGACCGTCACCACCGCCGGGCGGGTGTTCCTGGTCGCCGCGATCGGCCACGGCACCGGGGTCGTGCTGGGTCAGCGGCAGGTCGCCGACAAGCGTGGTGAGGGCACCGCCGTGCCCGATGTGCTGGGCGGACTGGACGTCGCCGGTATGGTGCTGACTTTGGATGCCCTCCATACGACGAAGAAGACCGCCCGCCTGATCACCGGGAAGGTGCACGCCCACTACGTGCTGATTCTCAAAGCCAACCAGCCCCTCGCGCTGCGGGCCGCCCAGGCGCTGCTGTCGGGAACCGACACGCAGTTCGCCGACCACACCGCCATCGACGTCGACCGGGGTCATGGGCGTACCGAACAACGCGCCCTTCGGGTGGCACCCGCCGATGACAGCTTATTTCCCGGAGCCCGGCAGGTGTTCCGGCTGCGCCGCGACACCGGTGGCCTGGATGGCCAACGCACCGGCAAACACATCGTCTACGGCATCACCAGCATGCCCGCCGAGTTGGCCGGCCCCGTCCACCTCAACCACTACGAGCGCGAGCACTGATGCGTGGAGAACCGTCTATATTGGACTCGCGATGTCACTTTCCGTGAGGATCACTCCCAGCTACGCACTGGCGCCGCCCCGCGGGCTATGGCCAGCTTCCGCAACCTGACACTCAATACCTACCGACTGGCCGGCAGAGCCAACATTGCCCACGCCCGCCGTGACCTACACGACCGCGCCGAAGCCTTCGCCGTATACGGCATATAGCAAACTATCACCGAACCGGACAGAGAGGAACAACGCCGGGGCCCTGCACCGCTGGGTGCGAGCCACGTCGCCGCGGTTCCGGCACATCCAGTTTCTCGCCCGCTGGCCCACGAGGAGGGCGATGCGGCATGTTCGGGATCGTATCCGTGAGTTGACGGAGCGGCGCCGGCTGCTGCTGCCGGTTGAGGTGATCGTGGCGGACGTCAACCGCGTGCTGCGTGGTTGGGCGGGTTTCTTCCGCTACGGTAACTCGGCTCGGCACTTCGCCACGATCAGATGGTATGCGCTGCGGCGGCTGGCGTTGTTTGTTGCGAAACGGCATCAGCGGTCGGCGGCGTTCGGCCGGTGGGTGGTAGGCGTAGCCTCTGCCAACCAGCTTGGTTTGGTCGATCTCAGTGGAATCGTCGTCGCCCCGCGGCCGAACAGGCCGTGGCGGGAAAAGCCGAATGCCGGCGGTGAACGACGTCGGTGAGCTGTGTGCGGGAGAACCGCTTGCACAGTTCGATGGGGGGTGGCTGGAAACGGAACGCTGCTATGGCAGGCTGGGATGAGAAACGCACGGGAAACCGTGCGGACAAAGGTATCGGACCAACGCCTAAAGCCAAGCGTAACCGCGCCAGTCGCCTACCCTACAAGTTCCTGCCCTGCGACAGTACCACCGATCCTGGGGGGTTTGACCTGCGGCTTTGCAAGATCCTTCCAGAACCTCCCGGCGGGGGCTGTGGATAAACTGATCCAAAAGATTGATCGTTTACGTTTGTGCAGGTCGCAGGGTTATCGATCTTTGTCAGAACCTCCCCGTTTCGTCGGCGTGTCGGAGGTTCTGGATGTCGATCAAGATTGGATCGCTTGACGGGATCGCGAAGTTGTGCAACCGACTTGTGATCATCGTCTGCCGGAGGGACGCATCCGAAGAGCATCAACAGAGCATGCCGCAGCCTGGCGTCCGTCCGGTTGACGTGGTGGTCGAGGGTGCGTAGCGCCTGGCGGAGTTCAGGCGGGGCCTGGGACCGGTCGGCGGTGAGCGGGACGAGGAGCCGGTTGACGATGATTGCGGCGTTGTGTGCTCTGTCGAGGTCGAGGATGTCTCGATCGGCCGGCGGGCGGCCGATCGAGACATCGGGATCAGGCATCGGGATCAGGCGAGGTCATACCGGTCGAGGTTCATGACCTTGTCCCACGCGGCCACGAAGTCGCGCACGAACGTCTCCCGCGCGTCGTCGCTCGCGTAGACCTCGGCGATGGCGCGCAACTCGGAATTCGAGCCGAAGACGAGGTCGACGCGGCTGCCGGTCCAGGTGACCGCGCCCGTGGCGGAGTCGCGGCCCTCGAAGGTCTCCGCGTCTTCGGACGTCGCCTTCCACTCCGTACCCATGTCCAGCAGGTTTACGAAGAAGTCGTTGGTCAGCGACCCGGGCGACGAGGTGAAGACGCCCAGCGGGGACCGCTGGTGGTTCGCGCCCAGGACGCGCAGGCCACCCACGAGGACGGTCATCTCGGGCGCGCTCAGGGTCAGCAGGTTCGCGCGGTCGATCAGCAGGTACTCACTCGGCAGCCAGTGACCCTTCCCGCGGTAGTTGCGGAACCCGTCCACGGCCGGCTCGAGCGCGGCGAAGGACTCCACGTCGGTCTGCTCCTGCGACGCGTCCGTGCGGCCCGGGGTGAAGGGCACCTCGACCGGGTGGCCGGCATTCTTCGCGGCCTGCTCGACGGCGGCGCACCCGCCGAGCACGATGAGGTCGGCGAGCGAGACCCGCTTCCCCCCGCTCTGGGCGCCGTTGAAGGCTTCCTGGATCCCCTCCAGGGTGCGCAGCACCGTCGCCAGCTCGTCGGGGTCGTTAGCCTCCCAGCCGCGCTGGGGCTCGAGCCGGACGCGCGCCCCGTTCGCCCCGCCGCGCTTGTCACTCCCGCGGAACGTCGAGGCCGACGCCCACGCGGTGGAGACGAGCTGGGAGACGGACAGCCCCGAACCGAGGATCTGGCCGGTGAGCGCGGCGATCTCCGCGGCCCCGATCAGCTCGTGTCGCACCGCGGGGACGGGGTCCTGCCATATCAGCGTCTCCCGCGGGACCAGCGGCCCGAGGTAACGCGCGATCGGCCCCATGTCGCGGTGCGTCAGCTTGAACCAGGCTCGGGCGAACGCGTCCGCGAGCTGGTCCGGGTTCTCCAGGAAGCGCCGCGAGATCGGCTCGTAGATTGGGTCCACCCGCAGCGAGAGGTCCGTCGTCAGCATCGTCGGGGCGTGCGACTTCGAGGGGTCATGGGCGTCCGGCACGGTGCCGGCCCCGGCGCCGTCCTTCGGCTTCCACTGCTTCGCCCCGGCGGGGCTCTCCACCTGCTCCCAGTCGTAGCCGAACAGGGTCTCCAAGAAACTGTTGTCCCACGTCACCGGGGTGGGCGTCCACGCACCCTCGAGCCCGCTGGTGATCGCGTCCCCGCCCTTGCCGCTGCCGTAGCCGTTCAGCCAGCCCAGGCCCTGCTCCTCGAGGGGAGCGGCCTCGGGCTCCGGGCCGACGTAGCGGTCCGCGTCCGCCGCGCCGTGGGTCTTGCCGAACGAGTGCCCGCCCACGATCAGCGCGACGGTTTCCTCGTCGTTCATCGCCATCCGCCGGAAGGTCTCGCGGATGTCCCGGGCCGCGGCGAGCGGGTCCGGAACGCCGTTCGGGCCCTCGGGGTTTACGTAGATCAGGCCCATCTGGACGGCGCCCAGCGGGTTCTCGAGCTCCCGGTCGCCGGTGTACCGCTCGTCGCCGAGCCAGGTGCGCTCGGGACCCCAGTAGACGTCCTCGTCGGGCTCCCAGACGTCCGCCCGGCCGCCGCCGAAGCCGAAGGTCTTGAAGCCCATCGACTCGAGGGCGCAGTTGCCCGCGAAGATCATCAAGTCGGCCCACGAAAGCGCGCGGCCATACTTCTTCTTGACCGGCCAGAGCAGCCTGCGTGCTTTGTCGAGGCTGGCATTGTCCGGCCAACTGTTGAGGGGTGCGAAGCGCTGCATGCCGGCACCGGCGCCGCCGCGGCCGTCACTGATGCGGTAGGTGCCCGCGCTGTGCCACGCCATCCGGATGAACAGCGGCCCGTAGTGGCCGTAGTCCGCCGGCCACCAGTCCCGCGACGTCGTCATCACCTCCTCGACGTCGCTGCGCAGGGCATCGAGGTCGACGGTGGCGAACGCCGCGGCGTAGTCGAAGTCCTCGTCCATGGGGTTGGCCACGGCTGGGTGCTTTCGGAGGATCTTCAGGTTGAGCTGGTTCGGCCACCAGTCGCGGTTCCCCGCGCCCTCGGTCGGGTGATTGCGGCGCCCGGCGGAGACGGGGCACCCGCCTGCGCTCTCCTCGTTGTTCATCTCTCCCACAACGGCGTTCGGAGTGTCAGACACGGGAATCCTTCCGGGATCGGAGGGTGTGCTCAGGAACTGGTTGCGGTGGAGCAGGCGGGGCATCGGCCCCAGTAGATGACCTCGGCCTCGTCGACCGTGAAGCCGTTGTCGTCGGAAGGCGTCAGGCAGGGCGGGTCACCTACGGCGCAGTCGGTGTCTACGACCAGGCCACACCCACGGCACACCAGGTGGTGATGGTTGTCGCCGACCCGCAGCTCGAACCGCGCTGGGCTGCCGGCCGGCTCGATCCGCCGGACAAGCCCCGCGATCAGCAGCACCTCCAGGTTGTCGTAGACCGCCTGGGTCGACACCGCGCCGAGGCGCTCGCGCACCGAGGTCGCGATCGTGTCGGCTGTCAGGTGGGCGTGGTTGCTCAGCGCGCCGAGCACCGCGAGCCGCGGTGCCGTGACGCGCAGCCCCGCTCCCCGCAAGGCCGCCGTCGCCGCTTCTGTCTCCACGAGAAGACCCTCCTCCCATAAATTGAACTAGTCAAGAATTTGATTCGATCCGAGGACGGTGTGGGCGTGCCGCCAAGGGCGCTGCCAAGCGCGCCGCCTTCGGCGCCGCATGGTCGTGCCGGGTGCGGTTTCGGGGAGTCAGCGCATCGGGCCTGGTAGCACTGGTGTCCACTG
>NZ_CAKJTR010000254.1:0-1912 GCF_917627355.1 Protofrankia sp. Cj3
GATGAAAAGTCTCGTTTGTGGTGTTCGTGGAGGTCCGCCGACGTTCGCCAGCTCGGGTCGGCGGGCCTCCGTCGTTCGTGGCCGTCCGCCGCTGTCCGCTCACGTTGCTGTCAGCGGTTGCTGTCGCTTCTTCGTCCAGCCGGAGGTGTTGCACCGAGTGGCGCAGGCCGGGCAGGCGGATGGCCTGCTGCCGGTTGGCGGTGGTTGGTTACAGTTACCCCTGTCCAGGGGGAGGGCGGCGGCTCGGACCGTCGGGGGCCCTCGACAGTCGCCAGGGGGGAGCGGCAGGGCCATGCCGGTAGACCGTGACCGTGTGGAGCGGGCGTTACCCGACCGCTACGAGCTGCGCGGCAGGCTCGGCGGTGGCGGTTTCGGCGATGTCTTCCAGATGTGGGACCGTCGACTGGAGCGGCTGGTCGCGGTCAAAGCGATAGCGGTGGAGGGTACCGACGGGCGTCAGCGCGCCAGCGACGAAGCGAAGCTCCTGGCCCGGCTGAACCACCCACACCTGGTCAACATCTTCGACGCGGATGACGTCGAGGGCCTCTTCCTGCTGGTCATGGAGTTCGTCGCCGGGAAATCCCTGGACAAAGTCAGCCACGGCCTCCTGGTGGAAACGGTGTGTGGGATCGGGCTGGCGGCCGGGGACGCGTTGGCGTATGTGCACGACAGGCCGATACTGCACCGTGACATCAAGCTGGCGAACCTTCTCCTCGCTGACGACGGCACCCTGAAGATTGTCGACTTTGGGATCGCGAAGCTGCTGGAGCACACCGCCGCGTTCGGGAGGACCGGGACGCCGTTCTGGATGGCGCCGGAACAGCGGAACTTCGGCGCGCTCGGCCCGGCGACCGATCTGTACTCGCTCGGGCTGGTGCTGTACTGGCTGCTTGCCGGGCGGCTGCCGGCACGTCCGCGGGTCGGGCCGTTGACCGGGGTGCACCCGGCACTGGCGAATGTGGTGATGCGGGCGGTGGAGGAGGACATCGACGCGCGCTACCCGTCGGCGCACGCGTTCGCCGTCGACCTCGCTGAGGCTGCCACGGAGGCGCTCGGAGCGGGCTGGCTCAAACGCAGCGGCCTGATCCTGCGGGTGGATGACGCGATCCGGGAGGCTGCGACCCGTCTGCCGTCCCCGCCGGTCGGGCCGACGCGCCGGTTCGGGGTGGATGTTCCGCCGGGGGGGGTTCAGCGGGCGGGAGCTGCGGGGGGCGGACCTGTCCGGGCTGGATTTGCGGGGCGCGGACTTGACGGGGATGGATTTGACCGGTGCCCGGCTGGTACACAGCACGTTGACTGACGCCGTGTTCCGGGAGGCGACGCTGGCGCACGCGGTGTTCGATCGCACGTCGCTGTCCGGGGCGGACCTGACTGGCGTCCGGCTGGTCCATGTGGATCTCACCGGTGTGGTCCTGACGGGCAGTCGTTGGCAGGGTGCGGTGTTGCTGTCCTGCCCGGTGGACCAGGCTGCCTTGGTCCGGGCGGAGCTGGCTGGTGCCGCGGTCACCGGCCGTGATTCGGCCGCGGTGGTGATACCGACCCCGATGGGCGGTGTCAATGCGGTCGTGTCCTCCCCGGACGGCACCCGGATCGTCTCCGCCGGCGACGATGGGACGGTGCGACTGTGGGATGCGGCCCGCGGCGATCTGACAGCCACGCTGATCGGGTTTGTAGGGGGATGGGCTGCCGTGGCTCCAAACGGCTCCTACAAGCTTGTGGGCGATCCCACCAACGCTCTCTGGTGGACGATCAAAAATGTTCGTTTTGAGGCCGGGGAACTCGACAGCCACATCCCGTCGATTCGACGGCTGTCCGACGATGTGCCGCTACCGCCGTGACGTCACCGGTATGAGGCACGCGGACTCGACGACGAGCACACGCCTGATCGCGGCGGCAGGTCAGCGACGCGTCC
>NZ_CAKJTR010000254.1:2499-6050 GCF_917627355.1 Protofrankia sp. Cj3
GATCCTAAAACGAGGAATTCGGCAGACAGCGCGATGCGTACATCCGTACGTTGGTCCGACCGTCAGTCGTGTTCAGATGTCTCGATGGTGGAGTGGTAGAGTTCTTCGAACTCCTGGACGGCGTGGCTGTCTGCGTAGGGACGGAGCTTTGCGCGTAGGGTCTGGACTCGTTCGGAGCTGCGGGTGGAGTTTGTCCGTGCGTCCAGGAGGAGAGCTTTGGTGGCCTTGGCGCAGGCTTGGTCAATGTCGCCTTTTTGGATGTGGACTTCGGCAAGCCATGTTTCGTACAGGGCGACCTCGCGGGCGTGGTCGTCGTTGTAGTGCTTCAGGGCGTTGGTGAGCAGTGGTTCGGCGCGGCGGGGTTTGGTCAACTCGACGTAGCAGCGGCCTTTCATGATGTTGATTTCGTCCTCGTTGAGCCAGTACACCCAGGTGGGGTCGTCGTCGGGCCGTCGCTGTTCGTAGAGGCGGTCGACCTCGGCAAGCGCTTTCTCGGTATTCTTGAGTTCGCCAACTTTGGCGTGTGCCCATGCCACTCGTTCTTTCAAGAGGGCGAGGGTGGTGGCGGTCGCGGTCCGGCGGGCGCCCTGGTAGGCGGTGTGTGAGAGCAGGACGGCGTCTGCCGGTTCACCCTGGTTGGCGACTTGATAACTCAGTGTGGAAATCAGGTTCGCGGCGACGGGCTGGTCATTTGCGGCGTGCGCGGCCTTAACTCCGCCTGTGAAGTACCGGGACGCGGGTATGGGTAGTCCGGCGTCCATCGCAACCCAGCCGGCGAGTTGACACAGTTCGGCGATAGCGGACAGGAGACGGCGTCCAAGCCGTTCGTCGTAGCTGGCTGTGCGCAGGAGGTCGATGGTGGCGGTGAGTTCGCGTTCGACCAGACTGTTGAGGTCTTTCCCGCCGATGAAGTCATCGAGCTTGCGTAGGTGAGCGACCCGGCCTTCGACCTTGTGCAGGAGGCCGGTACCGATACGCCGTCCGGCCCGTATTTCGATGATTTGTGGGGGTTCCGCGATCAACCATTCATGGGCAAGGCGGGCGGCGTTGGCTGCATGTACGGGAGGTCCGTCGTCCGTGCCGAGCAGGTCGGCGAGTTCCTCGGTGCTGTGCGGCGTCCACGTGTCGTCGTTGTTTAGCAGGGTGACCGAGTCCCGCTGGTCCACTTCGACGTTCTGGAGCTGGGCTGGTGCTGTTCGTGCGGGGGCTTGTGACGGCGTTGGTCTTGACCGGGCGTCGGTGACGATCACTTCCCAGGGCCGGGGGGCAAGGCCCAGCAAGGCGCCTGGTATCCGGAGTGCGTCGGTGATGCGTTCGATCAGGTCGAGGGTGGCGATCCGATCCTCACCACGCATGATCTTGCTGACGCGGCTCTGGCTCAGTCCTTCGACTCCGGAGGCGATGCGGTCCTGACTGGCGCCGTCGTACTTGCGCATGAGTCGGAAGGCGGCGCCGAAGTCACGGGCGGCGAGTGCGGCGCGCATGTCATCCCGTGACAGGAGTCGTTCAGAGACGGTGTATGGGCCGAGTGTGAAGGGCGGCATGCCGGGCAGTTGCCTTCCAGCCGGGAGCGAGGGTCACGTCTCGTGGCAGGACTGGCCCTGACGGTACATCCGTCGGGGCATCTTCGTATATCAACCTCGCCTAC
This sequence comes from Protofrankia sp. Cj3, assembly GCF_917627355.1. NCBI lineage: Bacteria > Bacillati > Actinomycetota > Actinomycetes > Frankiales > Frankiaceae > Protofrankia > Protofrankia sp. Cj3. The sequence goes on from NZ_CAKJTR010000254.1 coordinate 4,148, forward strand.
CGTGCCAGGCGTTCCGCTTATCCGCGAGTCGCTTGCCTACCGCATGATCAGATGATTCTCAGATGGTGAATCTTGTCTTTCGGTGCGATGGGGTGCAACGCGAGTCTGTGCCGCAGCCGGTCCGGTTCCGTGTCGAGCGCGTCGTCTCCGCGGGGCCGGGCCGGCATCCGAGCCGATGACAGGATGGGATGGTGGTGGCTGGTGACCGGGGCAGACACGGTGGATGACGGTGGGGATGGGCGGTTGTCCATGCTCTACGGGGTGGTGCGCTTCGAAGCGGGGGAGGAACGGCGGGTCCGCGACACGACGATCACGTTTGATTCGTCGGCGTCGGCGGAATTGTTCGCGGTGGAGAGCGGCTGGGACGCCTATCAGGTGTGTCCGCTGTTCTTCTTCGTGGACACCGCGACGGCTCCTGCGGCTGGGCGGATGCTCCTGGGGGCGGCGTTAGCTCGGTCCGTGCGGCGGGCTGGCGGCCGATGATCAGCGAGGGGCAGTCCGGCGCCATGGCAGACGGGAGCATGTGCACGATCACGATTCATCCGGCGGACCGGCCGGTGGACGTGATGCGGGCCTGGGCCGCGCTGCCGGACGGGGTCGGGTTCGCGGAAGCGTTCGGCGATGTCGAGGTGACGCTTGTGTTCCGGCCGGTGGGTGAGCTGATGCCGGTGCGGGAGTCGGCGGGGCGGTCACCCGTGCTGGGCTGAGTGGTCGGGCGGCTGATGCCGCAGCGAGACGCAGGGGTCAGAATCCTGGCGGGCAACTATGTCCGATGTCGGGGTTCTGGCCCCTTATCTGTTGGTCGTGCCCGCGGTGACGCGTTTCTCGACGGCGGCGAGACGATGGTTGATGTCGTCCAGGCGCTGTTCGATGCGGCCGATACCGGCGAGGATCTCCTGGTCGATCGTGTCGGCGGACGCGGCTGATGTGTGGTTGCTGACTAAGATCTGAATCAAGTGATCGTCAGGCCAGCCGAGGGCGTGGGCGATCGCGGACAGGGTGGCGTTCTGTACCCGGCGGCCGTGTGCGCCGTGTTGAACCTGCCGCACGGTGGAGACGGATACGCCGGAGGTGTCGGCGAGTTTCTGCTGTCCGATGCGGCGGGCAGCCATCCGCTGATTGACAGCGTCGGCGACCGCCTGCCAGTCCTCACCCGCGATCGCGCCACGGGCCGTGTAGACGGGTGATCTTCGGTTCTCGTCGTTCATGTCATCAATCTTAGCTGTGAAGCAAACATGCGCGTCATGCTGAAGTTGCCTATTCGTCGGCCGGAATCGGGTCGTGTGCGCATACCGTTTGCTTCGCGCTTATATCAAGTTGGCATGTGACTTTTGCCTAAAGGTTGATGCGCGGTTAGTGAGCGGTGCACTGTGGGAGCTGTCCGGAACACGGCGAGATGCCGGCGACATCCGGACCTGATTTCTACGGAGGTGGGCGGCGATGGCGATACCGCGGTGGATTCCGGTGGCGTTCGGGGATGTGTTTCCCCACGGGGCGTTCGTGCTCGGCGTGGAGGCGGCGAACGACTTCGAGAAGAGCAAGGCCGGCGTGGCGGATGCGCAGGAGCGGGACAAGGAAACCGGTGAGCTGCTGTGGGCGGTGCGGGTGATGGACGCGGACCCGAACGCGCGGGCGGGGTCGGCGGAAGTGAAGGTGAAGATTCCCGCGCCGGTCCAGCCGGTGCCCCCGGAGCCAGTGGTGGGTACGGCGTTGCGGCCGGTGGAGTTCGAGGGGTTGACGGTCATGCCGTGGGTGAACAGGTTCGGTCCGACCCCGAAACTGGGCCTGGCGCTGCGCGCCAAGGGCATGCGGCCGGTCGGTGCCGCGGGCCGGCGGGTCGCCGATGGGCGGGCGGCGGCATGACCGCGCCGACATCCACCACGGGCGCGGAGGGTGAGCCTGC
>NZ_CAKJTR010000255.1:0-5402 GCF_917627355.1 Protofrankia sp. Cj3
AGTCGGCCCCGCAGACTTGGAGCCACGGCGAAAGGAAGGTGAACAAGACGGGGTCAGCGGGGGCAACGGCGCCCCCCGTCGCAAAACGATGGACACACAGGAACCTCTGCACGTCCCCGAGCTGGTCACCAGCCTTCGCCGGTCGTTCCGGCATGGCGCTCGGGCCCCGGAGCTGCTGTCGTTCACCCCGACTCTGATCCGCCTGCTCCAGCCAACCCGTGACTGCGAACCCGCGTCGATCTACGAGCGGGCGGTCAAGACGGAACGGGAGATCAGCGAGGTTGTCGGCACCATGGATGCGCCCGGTAAGACCGCGATGGAGATCATGTTGTGTCTTCGTCCGGGGACCACCGGCGCACGGGTGGAGGTGAGGAGGGAGCAGGCGGCTCGGTTGTACAAGGTCACCGCCGACACCTTCCGACGCCGGGAAAGGCATGAGCCAACCCTCGTGCTCACTCTCGCGCTCAAGCTGCTCGAACGAAGGATGGACGGTTGATCAAGATCGCGAGTGCCACCCCGCTACGGGGCGGCACTCGCTCCTTCGTCGCCGATGCCCTTGTGAGCCGTCGGCATATGTCTTGCACTGACCCTGCTCGGAATGACCGAGTTGTCCGTGTTCACATTCGTTGGGAAACCGATCCGTTATGATCCGCCTGTACCGGTGGGCGGGAGGTGACCAGCTTGGCGGGGCCGGAGACGGCGGCGCACTACGAGCGCCTTGCCGGCAGCTACGACCACAACTGGTCGCACAATGGAGCGTTCCTGGGCTGGATGGCCCACGCGATTGCCAGCTCGCTCGCTTTGAGCGCGGCTGACCGGATCGCCGATGTCGGCTGCGGGACAGGGCTGTTCACCCGCCGTATCCGTGACCTGGTCCGTCCCTCGTCACCCGTCTTGTGCGTCGACCCCTCGGCCGCGATGCTCGCGCAGCTTCCCGCTGATCCCGGTTTACAGCCCCTGCGTGCCTCCGCCGAGGAACTGGCCCGCGGGCGGCCGGCATCGGCCGGACCGACCACTGCGCACGGAAGCCTCGACGCGATCATCGTCAAGGAAGCGATCCACCACGTGGCGGACGTCGACCGCCGATGGGTCATTGCCGGCCTCGCCGACCTACTCGGTGTCCGTGGCAGGCTGCTCGTCGTGATGCTGCCAACTCGGATCGAGTATCCGCTGTTCGACGCGGCGCTCGAGAGGTTCGAGTCCCTCCAGCCCGCCCCCGACGTCATCGCCGATCACATACGACGGGCGGGTCTGTCGGCCAGCGTCACCTACCACGACTTCCCGCTCGAGATTCCCAAGGGCCGCTATCTGGCGATGGTGCGAGACCGTTACATGTCCTTGCTTGCGACGTTCGATGACGTCGAGATCGAGGCCGGACTCGCCGAGATCGACCGCCGACATACCGAGAAGATACTGTCATTCCCGGACCGGTTCGCGTTCGTCCTCGGCGCACGGGAAGGTAACCGTTGACAGAAGCCATTGACGATCGGCTCCGCCGGTTGCAGAGCGAGCTGGAAAGTCACTCCAGGATCGCGCGGCATCTCGGCCTGGATTTCGGTCGACCGGTCCGCTCCCTGGGCGACGGCTATCCCGAAAACACCATCGCACTGATCGGAAAGATTGCCGAGCGTCTGCTGAAGCAGGTATGGAGCCATTACGAGGTACCCGGTGACCCTTCCGGTAAGGCCCTGAACGATCTGATCAAAGGTTGTCGGCCGCATATTCGCAGCACCAACGTCATCAACGCTCTCACGGACATCCAGCGACTCCGGAACAGGTCCACACACGACGGCTACGATATTGCCGACGAAGACGGTCTTCTCGCGGTACGACGCCTGCTCGACGTCCTCGACTGGTTCACGAACACTGGGCTTACCGCTGTCACCGGGGACTCGCCGCAGCTCAGCCCCCTCGTCGAGAAAAAGGCCGAGTTTCTCGCCGGCCTCTACGCAACGCTGGGCTTCCGTGCAGTCAAGCGCTTCGAGCTGTCCGAGAGCACGGTTTACCAGTTGTTCGGTCGGCAGGCCGGGTTGCGGGTCGAGTATGTCGAGATCATGCTCAGTCGGAGTCTGGATGAGCTGAGTCAGCTCTTGAGCGCCACGAGTGGCGAGCTTCTCCAGACACAGCTTCCCAAGCGGACACGGTTCCTACTGGTTGAGGATGAGCCCTCCACGGGGGTAACGCCGTTCGCCGACGGCGAGATCCGCATCATCGCCTACGAGCGATTCGTAGAGACGATAGTCGACGTACCCGGCCATCTGGCGGCCCTGCAGCGCGTGTACCCGCCGGTTGCTCCAAGTGCCGGAGTCGCCGAGCCGATGACGATCACGGCCGAACTCATGGAAGCCGACCAGCACACCGGCGAGTTGGATATCAGCGAAACCAGCGATGCCGCGGAGATGCTGCGGAGCCTCGCCAGCACGTCGGCGAACATCCTCGTCATCGGCGGGCCAGGCAGCGGAAAGACGACTCTGCTCAAGCGCCTTGTTGCGGCCCCGGAGGGTCCCCCAATCCATCGCTACCGTTTCTACCTCGACATGAGCCTTAAGCAGCCCGACGAGGAGTTCGGCGATTTCGTAACCCGCATCCTCGCACCATACATGCCGATCTCCCGCCAGCGGGTATTCGACGTGTTCCTTTACCTGATACGCGCAGGATCTGTGCTCTGTGTGCTTGACGCCATCGACGAGGCGGTCCAGAGCACCAGCCTCACAGCGTTCCTTTCCCTGTTTGCGGACGTCGCGCAGGCCCTCTCCGCCGAGTCGACGGTAGTCATGTCGTCCCGATATTCGTTCCTCGCTGACTCTCCGCAGGTCCGGCGGCTGTTGAATAATTCGTCCCTTATCTCGGAGCAGCTCGTACAGCAGCTTCACGCGAACGGCGTCGACCCGCTCGAGCTGCCGCGGTTCGCCGTAGTACGTCTGCACGATCTTCAGTTGCAGCGGCATCAGCAGACGCTCACCGTCTCGCCTCTCGAGGTGCGACTCGCCGACCAGACCGGGCGCGGCGACACGGTCCTCACCGCTGACTCGGCGGGGCGCCTCGCCGATCTCGTCACCGCCCGCGTCGGCCAGATCCTCACGTCGAGGAACCTCTCCCACCTTCAGCGGGGCCTTGAACGACTGCTCGGACTCGGTTTCCTGGCAGACAAGACCATCTTCTCGCTGACCGAAGTGTGTACGGAACTCGGCATCGAGTGCTTCGCCGCCGGGCGGGTGAGCCAGGAGACCTTTCTCCTCGCCCCATTGTTCCGGCCGGCGGGAGCTGACGCCGTGACCCCCGTTCACTCCGTGTTCCAGGAGTACTTCGCTGCCCGGCTTCTGCGGAGCGCCGAGGGGCGGGCGGCCGCGGCGGCCGCCCGCCCGGAACCTTTGCTGACGGAGCAGGTCCGAAGGTTTCTCCACTACCTCGGAACCGAGACACCCCCGGCCGTACCGCTCGTCGTCCCGGCCGGCTTTTACGTGCTCGGCCCCAGTCACCGGCTACTTCTCCGCGAGGTGGAGAAGCCGGTGACCTTCGACGAGTTCCCGGTGACTGTCGGGCGGTACAAGGGATTCCTTGCCGCAGTCGAACGCCAGGGCAGCGGCGCGTGGGACCACCCCGAGACGCCAGTAGGGCACAGCCATGAGCCGTGGTGGGAACGTCTGCGCGCTGCCGACTACTTCACCGACCCTCGGTTCGACGAGTATCCGGCTATCTGCATTAGCTGGTGGAGCGCCTACGCGTTCGCCCGTTTCGAGGGCAAGCGGCTTCCGACCTCCCTCGAGTGGGAAGCCGCAGCCCGGGGAGCCGACGGCCGTCTGTTCCCGTGGGGCGATATGCTCGACCTCGACGCGGTAAACTGCGCCGACACATGGAGCGGTCGCCCACTGGTGACCTACGAAGTCTGGAAGCAGGAGATCGACGGCGGCCGACTCAAGGAGTGCGCGCCGACCAAAGTCACCGACCATCCTCGTAATCAGTCCCACTGCGAAGTCAAGGGGATGTCCGGGAACGTCTGGGAGTGGACCGAGACTGTGTTCGACAACCTCAACTCGGCCGTGATATGCGGCGGCTCGTACGACAATCCGTACCGTGCTGTCCAGGCATCCTCGAAGGCACTCTACGTCCGCCGCGGATGCAGCAACGCCGTCGGATTTCGCTGCGTGCGGGAGGCAGAATGACCGCGCCCACTCGCCGTCCCGAGGCTGCCCAGCGATTCGGCCGTATCGTCGACCGGCAGCCGCTGGGCGGCGGTCCCCACCGTGTCACAGCGACCTACTTCGTTCGCGACGACGAAGACGGTGAGACATACGGTTTCGACTACAGCGACATCGTCACGGAAGGCTTTCGGACGACCGTCGTCGGTGAGCGGGTCCGCTTCGAGATAGACCCCGCCACCCGACGTGCCTGTTTCGTGATCAGGCTGGATCTGCCGGAGGTCGACGAATTCTATCGGTAAGCGCTGACGGACGACACTCCGTCGTCGCCGTCTGCCTGGCACGCGTGACAAAGGCCCCGGATTGGGCAGAAGGCCCGGTGCCGCTTGGGCACCGTGACATTGAGGCGACGGACGCCGCCCGGCGCACTTACTTCAGCCCACCTTGCACTCGTGTCCTCTACGGTGACGGGACACGGCCCAGCCGCTGGCATCGCCTTGCGTCCGTTCAAATCGCCGGCGGCGAAATTTTCGCTGTTGAACTTGTCATCCCCGATCTCGCCGGGCGGTCCGATACAGCATTTGCGATCTTCCATATCAACAGCCACCAAGGCCAGCTACGAGATCTTCTACGAAGTCTCGCCGGACGACGCGGCACCAGCTCGCTCGTGCCCGACCTTGAGGCGGCGCTCCAGCCGTGGGCACTCCTGTTCGCTGGCCGTCCCTACACCGTCGCGTTCCTCAGCTCGACGGAGCGGCAGCTACCGCGACCGCTGGGTGCCAGGCATGTGCGGTCCTGGTCCCGGGCCGAGCAGTGGCTGTGGCTGCTCGCGTCTCGCACGTCTCCCGATGACTACCCGCCTGACCCCGACCGTGCTGACCAATTGCTCGGTGGGACCGTGGTCCTGTCGGGTGACTGGCGCGGCCTGGTCACCAGGGACGGCGCCGCCTTCGTCGGCCTACGTCGCGACCGCGGCGACCGTGATCCCTTCCTGGGCTACGCACAACTCTATGCACATACCACCTACCTCGACGCCATTCTCCTCGGCATGATCCAGCGTTCGCATATCGAGGCGATGGTCGACGAGGCAGCGCGGGCGTTTGACGCGGACGACATGCCCCGCCATCTGCCAAAGCTGGAAGAGCAGGCGGCACGGTTTCGCAGTATCTATTGGCTGCGCGACGCCAGCGCTCACGGATCGGCTAATGATATTCTCACTGCCTATCAATCGCAACACCGGCTACCGGAGCGGTTCGACGCGGT
>NZ_CAKJTR010000256.1:0-5343 GCF_917627355.1 Protofrankia sp. Cj3
CCCTCGTCCCAGGTCGCCACGTTGACCAGCAGGACGATCGCGGCGGCGTCGCGCGGGCGCGCTCGGGCGAGGACCACGGCCTGCGCCGGATCGGTACGTCCAAGGATCGCGACCACCATGGAGCTGTCAGCGGTCCGCAGACGGCTGTACACGCGCTGCGTCGAAAGGGTGTCGGTGGTGTTCACGACCGCGAGCTCGTCCAACAGCGCGGCCGGGTTGCGCGACCCCCTCGCCGCGGCCGGGGCCGGGGCGTTGTCACAGATGAGCCGTACCGCCTTGCCCATCCCGGTCAGGTACACAGCGATCGAGGCAGCCGCGCCGACAGCCCATTCGAACGAGGACATGGGCCCCTGACCGGCCCAGACAGCGGACCGGGTGTCGAGGAACAGGGCCGCGTTGCTCGGGCGGAAGCTCTCTTCCTGGCGAACCATCAACTCGCCGGTACGGGCGCTGGTCCGCCAGTGAACCCGCCGGAGGTCGTCGCCGGGGTGGTAAGGGCGAGTGGAGAAGTCGTCTATACCAGTAGCGGATGCGCGCCGACGGCGGTGGGTGCTGATCGTGGTGTGGCTGCCCGGACGGGCCAGGGGCAAAGTCTCCACCGGAGGGGTCACGATCAGTTCGTCGCGGCTGCGGAACGTCCGCGTGAGCTCGCAGAGCCCAAAGGGATCCGTGATCCGGATCGCCATCGGCCCGATCAGGTACCGGCCACGAAGCTGAGGACGAAGCTTGTAGGTGAGGTACCGGGCGCCCCCCGCCTCCACCCGGTCGAGTACGAACCGGGCCCGGAGCCCAAGACGGTCTGGGACCTCGTCATCGACCAGCAGCACCGAGGAGGGACGTCCACTCATGTTGTCGATCCGGATGCTGACCGCCGCGGCGCCGCCCACGGCCACGCGAGCGGGAACGAGAAGACGGTGGCACGCGAGCCGGTAGCGGGTCTTGCAGACGAACGCCGCCGCGCACACCGGCAGTGCCAACAGCAGCATGCCGACGCGGAGCAGGTCCTCCTCGCCGACGGTCGCGGCCAGCGCGCAGCAGGCCAGCCCGGTGGCCACGAAGCACAGCCCGCGGATGGTCAGCGCGCGCATCGCCGCCAGGAAGTCGAGCACGGAAAATCAGCGGCCGCGGTGCGGTGGACGTGCCCCAAGGCGTGGGATGGGGACGCGCGCGACGATCTCCGTAATGATCCGGGAGGCGACGTCGGCTATGGATACGTCCGACATCGCGACATCGGGGTTCACCAGCAGCCGGTGCGCGAGCACTGGCGCGGCCATCGCCTGAACGTCGTCGGGGAGAACGAACGCGCGGCCGTCGAGGGCGGCCCGCGCCCGAGCGGTCCTGACGACGTGCAGCGTCGCGCGGGGAGAGGCGCCCAGGATGAGCTCGGGATGCCGGCGGGTGGCCGTCACGAGGTCGACGATGTAGCGGCGCACATCGTCGGACACATGCACCGCGCGTACCAGGGTGACCAGTTTGGCGATCTCGTCGGCGTCGGTGACGGGGCTGATCCCGTCCAGTGGCTCGGCGGTACCATGGCTGTTGATCATAGCAAGTTCGGCCACGGGCGACGGGTAGCCCATGGACACCCGCGCGGTGAAACGATCGCGCTGCGCTTCCGGCAGCGGATGGGTGCCTTCCATCTCGATCGGGTTCTGGGTGGCTATGACCATGAACGGCGACTCCAGGTGGTAGGTCACGCCATCGATGGTGACCTGGTGTTCCTCCATGCATTCCAGGAGTGCCGACTGCGCCTTGGGAGCGGCGCGGTTGATCTCGTCGCCGACGACGATGTTGGCGAACACCGGACCGGGCCGGAACTCGAAATCCCGGGTGTCCTGGTTGTAGACGCTCACCCCGGTGACGTCGCTGGGCAGCAGGTCCGGGGTGAACTGGATACGGCGGACCCGGGCATCGATCGAACGCGCGAGGGCCTTGGCGAGCATCGTCTTCCCCACACCGGGCACATCCTCGATGAGCAGGTGGCCGCCGGCCAGCAGTACGATCAGCGCGGTTCTGACCACTTCGGGCTTGCCGTCTATGACGGACCCGACGGACTGGGCCACTCGCGTCGCGACATCCGCGAGGTGGTGCAGGCCGGTCCCCGGCTCGCGCCACTGCATGACGCCGGGCTCCGTCACCGTCACGTCGGTCTCCGTCCTCAGGTCAGCTGCGTCAGTCGGCAGGGTGGGCCCGGCGGGCCCAGGCACTCCACGAGTGTGACATCCATGCGGCCGATGGCCTTCATGCGTGGAGAATCATCCGGCCACCGATGTCCGGAAAGCGTACTGATTCGTGGCGGCATTCGATCGTAGCTGCCACGACTGTTACTCGCAGGTGTTTTTGCCATGTTTGGCCAAAGGCCACATTGACTTCGCATTCATGATCCATGCGCATCGGCGCTTGTGGGCTTCGAGGGGTGTGTCCGGAGTGTCGGAGGGCTTCCAGGTGGGGGAGAGTGGGGTACAGTGGCGCGCAGTGGGGGACGGACGCACTCGCAGGCCAACCAGAGCGGGACTGGCTGGCCTTGAGCCTCTCGGGTCTGGGCGAGGAGGGCGCCGATGTTCCTCGGTAGCCACACGCCACGACTCGACGACAAAGGCCGGCTCACGCTGCCGGCGAAGTTCCGTGATGAGCTGGAAGGGGGGCTTGTGATTACCAAGGGGCAGGAGCGATGTCTCTACGTGTTCCCTATGGTTGAGTTCACCCGGATCAGCGAGTCCCTGCGGACGGCTCCCGTTACGGCAAAGGCGCTTCGGGATTACAGCCGTGTCTTCTTTTCCTCGGCATCGGACGACGTTCCCGACCGGCAGGGCCGGATCACCATCCCACCCGCGCTCCGGACCTACGCGGGTCTCACTCGCGACTGCGTGGTGAACGGCGCGAACACCCGGGTGGAGATCTGGGACGCGTCCCGTTGGGACGCCTATCTCGCCAGCCAGGAGGAGAACTTCGCCGCGCTTTCCGAGGAGGTGCTGCCCGGCGTCATCTAGGAGGCCAATGGGCGCGTGATCATGTTTCTTCGCGTGGCGGCCTTGGCCTCAGGGGACGCGGTGCTGGACGCACGCGAAGACGGGATACGGGCGTGCGCCGAGGTCTCCCCCCGCTCTTCACCGGACGTCACTTCCCCGGTGTCCGGTGACGCGAGCGGGGCGGGACCTGGGCACATGCCGTGCTTTCGGGGCCAGGTTGCGATGTGTGCAACCTGGGCTCAGGCAGGTCGCTCGTCAGTTGTGTGATTTATATCTTTGTTTTTCGTATCTTCACCTGCCGTGGCTTGGTATTGCCGCGGTTGACCGCCCGCCGCGAGGTTCACGAGCAGTTCGAGGAGGTCGAGGTGGACGCCACGCACACCCCGGTTCTCTCCGACCGTGTTGTCGCCCTGTTGGCGCCCGCGCTGGGCGAGCCTGGGGCGGTGGTGATCGATGCCACAGTGGGACTCGCGGGTCATGCGAGCGCGCTGCTCGCCGCATCCCCCGATGTCCGTCTGGTCGGCCTTGACCGTGACCCGCAGGCGCTGGGGCAAAGCCGTGCTCGGCTGGCGGCCGAAGACGACCGGGTCACCTTGGTCCACGCCGTGTACGACCAGCTGCCCGCCGTTCTTGACATGCTCGGCCTGGCCGAGGTGCACGGCGTGCTGTTCGACCTCGGGGTGTCCTCGTTGCAGCTCGACTCCGACGAGCGGGGATTCAGCTATTCCCGCGACGCTCCGCTGGACATGCGGATGGATCCGACCAGGGGCCGGACCGCTGCGGATGTCGTCAACACCTACGGTGTCGACGAACTCGCCCGGGTCCTGCGCGAGTACGGAGAGGAACGGTTCGCCCGCCGGATCGCCTCGGCTGTGGTCGCTGAACGCGCTCGTGAACCGTTCACCTCGTCGGCCCGACTTGTTGACCTTGTTCGTCGGAGCATTCCGGCGGCTACTCGGCGTACCGGGGGAAATCCGGCAAAGCGCACGTTCCAGGCGTTGAGGATCGAGGTCAACGGCGAGCTCGAGGCGCTGGCGCGGGCCCTGCCCGCGGCTCTCGACGCGCTCGCCGTTGGGGGGAGGCTCGTCGTGCTTGCCTACCATTCGCTGGAGGACCGCATGGTCAAGCGGGCGCTGGCGGCCAGGGTACGGCTTGATGCGCCGCCGGGCCTGCCAGTGATCCCGCCGGAGGCTGTCCCGACGATGCGGTGGCTCACCCGCGGCGGTGAGCCACCGCCACCGGATGAGGTGGCGGCCAACCCGCGAGCGGCCGCGGCGAAACTGCGTGCGGTCGAGCGGACGCGCCGTGGCGCGGCATGACCGCCCCCGCCCCTCCGCTGCCGCGCCGGCTGAGGACCAGGACGCGGCCAGCGCCCGACACCGGCCGCGTGCCGTCGCGTGCTGCCGCCCGGCCCGCCTCGGCCGCGGCATCCGGCGACACGGCCATCCCGATTCCCTCCCTGGGCGGCCGGACCGGTGCCGCGCCGCTCCTTGACCGGCCGTCACGGCGTTCGTACCCAACACGGCGGGTATCCCAGCCGTCGCCTCTTGCGGCTTCGCGCCCGCTGCCTCGCGGCCATGCGCCACGCGCACCGTTCGTGATCCTGTTACTGCTGCTCATGGGTGCCGGTCTGATGTGTCTGTTGCTGCTCAACACGGCGCTCGCGCAGAACGCCTTCCTGGTTCACAACCTGCAGAAGTCCTCGGCGGCGCTCTCGGACGAGGCGCAGGCGCTCTCGCTGCGTCTCGACCAGTTGTCCGACCCGGCGAACCTTGCCGCCAGGGCAACCGATCTCGGCATGGTATCTGGTGGTATTCCCGTGTATCTGCCGTCCGGTACCCCGTTGCCACCCGGTGCCCGCGTGATCGATACCGACCCGGTGTCAGGAGCGATCGTTATCGTGGTGTCGAGTGCGCGGCAGCCGGCCACCGCCACGGGGGCGGCCGGAGGCGCCCCGGCCACCGGCAGGCCGGCCGGAAGCGCGCGGTGACCTCCACGCTCAACCGCTCGTCCCGGCGTGGCCGGTCGCGGCTGCGACTAGTTTCGGATCTTGGTCGACGGGTCGCCGACGATCAATGGATCGAGGGTGACGAGGCCGGCTTCACCGACGGCTACGCCGATCCCGACGGCCGCTGTTATCCCCGTCCGGATGACGATCGAGATGACGGCGCCGGCTGGGACGACGGTGCCGGCTGGGACGATGGTGTCGGCCGGGACGACGGTGCGTCCCGGCACGCCTCCGGTCCCGGCGGCCACCCCGTGGCCGGAGGACGACCCGGAGCACGACGCGGCCGCGGGGACGCGCGCCCCGGTGGCCCCTCTGCGCGCGGTGGCGGCAACCGGGCGCGCACCCCGGGCGGCCGTCCGGTGCGGG
>NZ_CAKJTR010000257.1:0-3675 GCF_917627355.1 Protofrankia sp. Cj3
GGGAAATGGTGTCCCTTCGTACCGGGCGCCGCGCGGCCCTAACGGACGAGCTCACCTTCGGCACCAAGTCAGCCCGATGTTGACCGGACGGCCAGCCACGATTTTCCATCGCCCCACGTGGCCGGCCACGCCCGGCCCCCACCGCTAACGGGCCGGAGGCCCGGTACCGTCGCCGTACCGGCGGGCATAGTCGGACGCGGGGTAGCGGGCGGCACCTGGTACCCCGCACGGCAGGTGGGATAGCGGACTACCTTGACATCCTCCCGCCCTGAAGGTCGGGGATTCCTACCGTGCGGCTCATGCCGCACCTCGGTGGGTTCCTGCTTCACTGCCCATTGCCACCGCACGCGGTGGGATGATGCGTTTGTTGCGCAAGTATACCGAAGGGCAGCGGCGGCCGGCCCCGATGCTCTAACCCTGCCCGGAACGGCGGGGCTTGCACGCTACATTTCCAAGGGTCATCCCCAGTACGGGACATCAAGATTCGTTGAAGGACGGAAGGAGGCCCTGCGGTGGACCCCGTGACTATCGACCACGCCCGCCTGCACGCGGTGATCGAGGAACTGGCCGGGCCGACCGACCCAGCCGGCGACCGGGCCGCGACCGTGCTGCACGCCCAGGTCGCGGCCCTGGCGTGGGTCCGCGACACCCTCGGCACTTACCCCGCGCCGGTCCCCATCGCGACCATGATCACCAAGGCCGCCGCGGAGCTGCGCCACGACGACCGCGACCCGGTCGACGTGCTCACCCGTGTCGCGTTGGCCGCCGTCGCCGCGCACCGCACCGCCGCGGTAGCGTGAGCGGCTACGTCCTCGACGATCTTGCCCTGATCGCAGGGCTCACCGATGATGGCGCCGAACACCACCGCCGAGAGCTGTCCCGGCTGCTTGCCGCAGCGATCGACCGCCGCCCCGCCATCGCTATACCCGCCCTGTGCCTGGCTTCCGCAGCCGTCCGCCGGCCGGCCATCGCCGGCCACCTCGCCGAGCTGGTCACCGGCGGCCCGATCGGCGCCATCGAGATCGTCGGCCTGTCCCGCACCGCCCTGGTCGCTCAGCTCCGCACCGAACACCCCCGCCTCAGCTGGCCCGCGCTGCACGCAGCCAGCACCGCCGCCACCATCCGGGTACCGATAGTAACCATCGACCCGGCGCGCTACGCCGACACTGCGGTCGAGGCCATCCCCCTCTGACAGCCACCACGGCAGCAGGGAAGGCGTTCCCCTACAAGATCAATGGTGGGTATTGCCCTTACCTTGGCTATACCCCTGTCCGTCCGGAAACGACGGCTACCAGGACGGCGGTCAGTAGCTGTCGACGGGGATCGCCTGGCCCCCAGCATAGTAGACGGCGGAACGGATCGACAATGGCCAGCTGACCACGAGTCAACGCACCCTCCCGGGCGCGCTTTCGGACCGTCATTTTCGGCGCGTCGGGGACGACGCCATACGCAGGATTGGCCTCGATCGGGGCTGGTTGGGTAGGGAGCTGGCGCGGTGACGCGTAAGCGTTCCGTTTCCAGCTCCCTACCCAACCAGTCCCCGTCACCGCCAGCTCCCTACCCAACCAGGCCCAAATCGTGTGCTCACGAACTGTGGAAACCGGGAGGGACATGGGCGTCGAGGTCCCCCGGGGGATCTCGGTCTACGTCGACGCGGATCTTGCCGTGCGGGTCGCTGGTCACGCGTCGGAGGTGTACGGGCAGCGTCAGATGGCCGTTCGAGATCAGGCCGACGTTAGGTTCGAGGTCTTCGACGGGGATGGCGAGACGGAGATCGGGGAAACGGTCGAACAATGCGGGCAGCGCGATCGCTGCTTCGGCTCGGGCGAGGGGTGCGCCGAGGCAGAAGTGGACTCCATGGCCGAAGGCCAGGTGCTCTTTGGTGGGCCGGGTGACATCGAATTGGTCGGCGGTGTTGCCGTGCAGCTTCGGGTGACGGCTGGCGGCGGCATACGAGGCGAGGATCGCCTCGCCTCGGCGAATGGTCAGGCCGCTGGGGAGGGTGATGTCCTCGACCGCGTAGCGCATCGGTAGGTGAGCGAGGGGGGCTTCGTACCGGAGCGTTTCCTCGATGACGTCTTTCCACCCGGCGCGGCCGGCGCGGACGTGGGCAAGCTGGTGGGGGTGGACGAGGAGGGCCGCGATGGCCTGGTCCAGGAGGCTGACGGTGGTTTCGTAGCCTGCGCCGATCACGAGTAGTAGAGTGTCGACGAGTTCCTGTTCGGTAAGGCCGGAGCCGTCGCCTTCGGTGTCCCGGACGGCAATCAGTGCTGACGTGATGTCGTCGCCGGGCTCGGCTCGCTTGGCGGCAACCAGGTCGGAGAGGATCGCATATAGCTCTTGGGTGTTGGCTGCGGCCTTTTCGGGGGTGAGAGTGGTGTCGAACACTTTGTCGACGGTACGGCGGAAGTCGAAATGGGAGTCCTCGGGTAGGCCCATGATCTTGCTGATCACTTGGATCGGTAAAGGGAAGGCAAAGCGTTCGCGTAGGTCGACGGTCTGGCCGGGCGGGGTAGCGGCGAGGTCGTCGAGGAGGACGGCGGTGATTTGCTCGATGCGGCCGACCATGGTGGCGACGCGGCGGGCGGTGAACGCCGGGCTGACCAGGCGGCGCAGGCGTTCGTGGTCGCCGCCATAGGCGGTGAACATATTCTTTACGGCGACCCAGAGGGCCAGGGGCCATTTGCCGATGATTTCGTCGGGGAACTTCGGCCAGTGCTGGTAGGCGTCCTTGGAGACGCGGGAGTCGGTGAGGAGCTGTTTGAGCAGGTCCGGGTCGGTGACCGACCACGCCTGCACGCCGAGGATGTCTACAAGTGTGGCGGGACCGCGGGCGCGCAGCTCGGTGTCCTCGGCGTGACGGTTTCTGCCTTCGGCATTCAGGACGAGTACCTGTCGGTCCATACGGGAACTCCTCGTAGTGCCGCGTAATGCGACGGCGGAATCAAGCGGTCAAGGCGACACATTCGCTGTCAACAGATCGCCAAACACTTCAAGGGGCGTCTGCCAGTTCAACGGAGATTTTCGGAAACCCCTATTGAAACAATTATTCCGATAAACCCCATTTTCCGGCTTTTGACCAAAAAGTTGTGGATTTTTAGCAGGAGGTCGCCAACAAACCCCCAGCTCGGCGACATGATCATCTGGATCGGAACGCCAGAAATAATGATCATCCTGAGAGCTAAGGATCTGTAATGAATTAACAAATGCATCCTCGGGAGCGTCTTCGCAGGTCGTAGGCCTGCAGAAGGCTCAAAATGAACAAGTTATTTCATTACGAATTCTAATGGTCATCTATAGCGCGAATTCCGACAAGCCGGACATTGACGATCAATGCTCTGAGCTGGATGTTTGAGCTGTGACCCCTGCTGAACAGCTACCAAAAGTTAGCAAAATGAGATTTATCGGAAAATTATTTCAATAGAGGGTTCCGAAAATCTCCAACGTCTCCCGTGGCCTCCCATTCAACTGTATAGCCAGACTATCAAGCTCCGCATGCGAATGCAAGGACAGGTCGGTACCCTTCGGGAAATACTGCCGGAGCAGCCCGTTCGTGTTCTCGTTGGAGCCTCGCTGCCACGGCGAGCTCGACTTTTGCACCTTTCTTGATCGATAGCCATGGCGACCGCCAGGTTGCGCTCCAGCGGGCACGGTCTGGCACATCCGGTCGGGTAG
>NZ_CAKJTR010000257.1:4160-5769 GCF_917627355.1 Protofrankia sp. Cj3
CCCCTCCCTCACCAGCTTCCGCCGCACCTACGCACGGGCCTAGATTCAGGTGAAGTACTACTACAACCTGACGGTGGACAGTGCGGAGAAGGCGGCGCTCAACACCATGCTGGGAACCTGCTGACAGATTCCACGGGAATCCGTTCCAACAGGCCTGGTCGTCCGTGAGTAGCGCGGCGGGCGACCAGGCCGCCTGTCTGGGTTCATGCGTCCTTCTGTCGTTTCACTGTCAGCCTGTCGGGTGTCCGACGTTGCGCTACCAGGCGACGCCTATAAAAATCGGAACCGTCACGATGGCCACTCGACGTATGGAATTAGCTGGCAGATAACCAGAGAACTCCTCAGGCGTCCCCGCCCCTGTCATACCGGTACGAAAGAAAGGCCAGGTCAGCCGGTGGAAACCACGACAGTGACGAGTGCTTCTCGCCGTGGTCGCGTCTCACCAGCCGCTGACGGTGCGCAGGTCGCCGGCACATCTGAGCCCACGCGCCCCGCCAGCCGACACCGCGGGGATCACAAGGTCGACACCACCGGGTCAGCCGGAGTGACGTACCGCCTGCCCCGCACGAACGACACGCCCTGGAAGGAACCATGAGCCGCTGCGAACCTGCGAGCCGAACCCGTATCCGTGCCTACCGCGAAGGCGTCCACGTGCTGCTCATCGCCGAGGGTGAGATACCCACCCCCGGCTTCACCATCACCATCACCCCAAGCCCGCTGCGGATCTTCCCCCAGCAATTTGATCTCCAACGCTGCGCGAAGCCCGGCATCTTCCCCCAGCATGTCACCCCGTATCGGCACCTCGAAACGGTCCGCTACCCCGAAGACCAGCCGCAGATCACCGTCCATCACGCCGACGGCACCGACCAGATTCCCATCGAGCCCTGTGGCACGGACCTCGCCGGCTACGCGGCCGCCGTGCGAGGCAGCGCGGAGAAGGCCGCCCCGCCGGCGGCGGATGAGGCCGTGGGCATGTCACCCACCCTCAGCTTCGACGACGCGTTCGCGAAGGCCATCGCGAACCTACCGGCCGTCGACGCCCCGCACGCCGACGCGCTCACCCACATCCAGGTCCTGGAGACCAGCGGCCTGTTCGGCGGGTTCGCCGGGTTCCACCACCTCCTCGTCCGCGTAAGCCGGACTATCACCTGACCGCCGACCAGCCCGCTGCGCCCGTCCGAGGATCGACAAGGTCGGACGGGCGCAGCAGCGGGCGCCCCGGGCAGGTGCGCGTCGGGTGTGGGGTGCGTCAGCCCGGGGCACGTGTACCGCAGCCGCTCCGGTGCCACCGGGTCGGGGTTTTGTCCTTGAAAAAGACCCGCGCCTCATGCGACGGGCCGCTGTGGTCCAAGCCGTAGAACATCAGGTCTGCGCGGGCGATCTCCACCCCTCGGTGGCCGGGGGCAGTTCGAGGGGGAAACGGACGGTTATCGCTACCCTCCTACCGTCGTGCGGCTGGAGAAACTGGCTAGCGGGAGTTTCGCCCCTAATTTGATCTTGGTTGGAGTATTCGCAGCTCATGACCGATGTCGATCTTCCGGAGCTGTATGACCTAAGAGAGCATCTTGTCCTTTTTTGCAATGGTTCAGCCTGTGGGGTACCAGAACTC